>NZ_JAENKS010000009.1:0-54669 GCF_016598975.1 Campylobacter sp. 2018MI34 | reverse complement strand
TAGTTAAAAACTATCCTGAATTTACAAATTTACCTAAAATTTACGGGGGGGGGTCTTATGGTGGATACTTATCCTTACTTATAGCTAAGATTGCTCCTTGGTATGTGGATGGGGTGGTTGATAATTCAGGAGGAGCTTTTCCTAATTTAGCTTCTATTTTAGGTAGAGAATTTGGAATTTCTGATTATACTTTTAATGATCCAAATACCTTTATACAAACTTATGTTAAAACTTTTTGGACAAGAGATATTAACTCTCCTTTTTATTTTGGTGATGAAAACTATATGATAAGAGCTTTGCTTAATAAAGATCATCTTCTTTTGCAAAATGAAAAAAATAAAAATATTATTTATACTTCTTACCATAGTCTAAAAGATGAATTTAAAACTGCTGATAGTAAAAAATGTCTTTATGATTTTTATAAAAACCTAGGCTTTGATACAACTTTACATTTAATAGAGAGTGAAGATCAAATAGATGGAAAATTAATTAAAAGTTTAGAACACGGATTAAGAATGACTGATAAAGCTTTATTTAGACAAGAATTACCTATAGTATTAGAAAAATTAAAAAATAGAAAATCTTTTATGAGAGAAAACTCTATTTCTTATCCTTGTAAAGAAAAGGTTTTTACCTTTAAAGATAAAGAAGATAAATTTGTTTTAGAACTTAGAGGGTGAGCTTATCTAATATTTTATATATAAAATTTTTATTAGATTAAGCCTACTATCTTTGTTTTATCAAAACTAGAATTAAATTCTTTTTGTATATTTTCTAAAAAATCTTTCATTTTAAAAATTCCTTCTTTAGAAACTGCAGCTTTTAAAGCAGTATTTTTTACTACCATTAAAATTTGTGCTCCACTTAATTCATAATTTGCTAAAATTTTTTCATCAAATTCTTTATCAAATTCAGCATTTTTAGGTAAAAATTTCT
Source organism: Campylobacter sp. 2018MI34 (assembly GCF_016598975.1). Lineage (NCBI taxonomy): Bacteria > Pseudomonadati > Campylobacterota > Epsilonproteobacteria > Campylobacterales > Campylobacteraceae > Campylobacter > Campylobacter sp. 2018MI34. The sequence goes on along the minus strand of NZ_JAENKS010000009.1, from coordinate 53,733 downwards.
TCCAAATTTTAAGTCTATCTTCAAAATCTGGCTTTTTAAATTCAATCTTATAATCAAATCTTCTTGAAAACGCACTATCTAAACTTTCTAAAAAATTTGTTGTTGCAATGATTACCCCATTAAATTTCTCTATTTGCTCTAAAAAAATATTTTGCATTTGATTATGCATTTTATCACTTCCGCTACTGCTTTCTATCCTTGTGCTTAAAAACTGATCAGCCTCATTAAGTAAAAGTATAGGATTTTGATTACAAGTTTGAGTGATATTTTTATAAGTATCAAAAATTTTTCTTACATTTTGCTCGCTTTCTCCAACCCATTTACTTAAAATCTTAGAACAATCAAAACTAAGAACCGATTTTTTCATTGATTTAGCTAAAGAAAGAGCTGACATAGTTTTACCCGTTCCAGCTGGACCATAAAAAATGATTTTTGCTTCGATATTCTTGCTTGTCTTAATACCCCATTTAGTGAGTCTTTCTAAAACCTTCTTATCTTGTTGTTTTAAAATGGTATCTAAAAGCTCTTTAGTTTGCTTAGGCATTATAATATCGTTTATATCAGTATTTGGCTCTATAAGTTCAAAAATATCTTGCTCTTTTAAGACACTTTCTAATTTAATTTTTTTATTTTGTTTTGGTTCAAAATTTACAATTCTTTGCAAAATTTTATCACTGATAAAAAAACTCTTTGCGAGCTCTCCAAAATCTTGTAGATACTCATCATATTCGATTAAATCAAGATCAATAAGTCTTGAACCCTCTTCTAAAAACTTTTTATTAGTTCTTTTGTCTAAATCATTTTCACTAATCAAAGAAAGTAAAAAATTAAATTCTCTTAAACTAGAATTTTCATTTGTTAAGGCATATTCTTCTTTTAAAAGTGCTAAAAATAAAATCTGTTCTTTATGATTTAGTTTATTTTCTTTAAAAATATCAGCTAAAACATTATAAAATTTACTTAGCTTTAAACGATCTTTAATGTGTTTTTCAAATTCCTTAATTTGATTTTTAAGCTCAAGATTATAAGAATTAAGTTTAATAAAACTTAGTTTCTCATAAAGCTCGATTTTATAAAACTCATCTTTTAAATATTCTAAAAAATTCTCATAAGGATCTTTTTTGTCAAGTTTTAATTTAGGCTTATCCTCTAAAAAATCTAAAAAATACTCACTTAAACTAATATCACTTTGTAAAAGATTTAATTTTGAATTAGAAAGCTTACTCACTCTAGAGCTTTTTAAAAAATTTAAACTTTGAGCGATAAATCCTCTTTCTAAAAGTTTTTTTAGATCTTCTAAAGCATCTAAATAAGCATATTTTTCTTGTTTAAAAATTCCACTTAATAGAGAAAAAGCGTTAATACTTGATATAGAAATAACATAATTTTTACAAAGTTCTTTTAAAATTAAAGCTTCATTTTTAGAGCATTTGAGCTTTTGATAAAGCTTTGTTTTTTCTATATCTTTTGTATTTAAAAACTCTTTAAGATCTAACATAAATTTCCTTAAGAATTTAATCAAGCTTTTGAATTGTAATTTTTGTTTTATTTAATTTATCTAAAAAAAATGTTTGATTATTGCAAACCTCATAAATGATATCATAATCTAATCCTTTGATTGATTGCTTAAAACCACAATCTTGTTTTTGCAAGTTTTTAGCATTAAACAAAGGTCTATTTTTTAAAATATCCTCTAAAAAATCATCATAAAAAGAATTTTTAAAAAATTTTTTATTAAAAAGCTTTTTATCATAACAAATTTCATTTAAACAAATTTTATCTTCTATTTTAATTCTAAAAAAAGCCTGACCCAATTTATAAACTTCTAAATAAGTCATTTTGCCATTTTGCTCTAAAAAACCTGCATCTTGAATACGCACAAGAGGAGAATTAAAATTAATCATTACGCTTTTAGTATTTGCCTCGTAAGTTTTTATAGAACAAGCATTTAAAAAAAATAAAATGATAAGAAAATATATTTTATTCATTATTTTAAATTCTTAAAAGTTAAATTAAGCTCTAAATTAAGATTTTTTACTAAACGCATCACACTTTGCAAATCATCAATTTGTTTTGAAACTACGCGAATTTCATCGCCTCGTATGCTAGAATTTACTTTAAGTTTGCTATCTTTTATAGCTTTATTGATTTTTTTAGCACTTTCACTATCTATACTATCATTTACTTTTAAATTTAAACGATACATTGCCCCATTTTCTTTTGAAAGCTCTTTAATCGCGTTAGAATTAATATTTCTTTTAATAAGTTTAGAGATTAAGATATCTTTTAAAACATCAAGTTTTGCCTCACTTGAGGAACTTAATTTAAAAATATTTTCTTTTTCACTAAATTCAATTTCTGTTTTTATACCTTTTAAATCATAACGCGTATCAAGCTCTTTTTTTGCTTGTTCAAAAGCATTTTTAAGTTCTTGCTTATCAATTGCAGCTGTAATATCAAAACTATGCTCACTTGCCATTTTCGATCCATTCTTTAAGATTTTCATATACTTTTTTCATTAGATTATTTATAGCCTCCTCGCTTGCCCAAGCAATATGTGGAGTAAGAATTAAATTTTGTATATTTTTAATTTTTAAAAGTGGATGATCTTGTATCATTGGCTCTTTTTCCAATACATCAAGCCCTACACGAATTCCTTTTTCATCTATAATCTTTGCTAAATCTTGTTCATTGATAATCCCACCTCTACCAACATTAATCAAAATAGCATCATCTTTTAAAAGTTTCATTTTTTCATAATCAATTAAATTATAAGTCTTATCGTTTAAAGGAGCATGAATACTAATAATATCACAAGTGCTTAATAATGTATCCAAATCTAAAGAAATATAATCATTATTGTGATTAAGTCCTGAAGTAGAATAATAACAAACATCAGCTCCAAAAGAATTTGCAATCTTAGCTACTTCTTTTCCTATAGTTCCAAGTCCTATAATGCCATATTTTTTACCTTCTAAAGAATGTAAAATTTTACTAAAATCTGTAAATATAGGACTTTTTATCCACTTTTGTTCTTTACACCACTTATCATAATAAATAATTTGATTTAAAAAAGAAAAAAGCAAAGCAAAAGTATGTTGCACTACACTTTTAGTTGAATAAGCTTCAACATTTTTAACTTTAATACCTTTAGAATTAGCATAAGCAACATCAATATTATTTACTCCTGTTGCTGTTTCTAAAATAAGTTTTAAATTTGTATTATCAATTACTTCTTTATCAATGATAATTTTATTAATCATTGCAACATCTGCTTCTTTTAATCTTTCAATTACCTCATCTTTTTTAGTGGTTTCATAAGATTTAAACTCACCAAAATCATTAAAAATAGACAAATCATAATTGCCTAAAGTTTTAGCATCTAAACATACAATTTTCATTTTATTCCTCGATAATATGTCCTACAAATTTAGAGCTATTATCTAATATCATAGAACCTTTTCTAAAGCCTAAACCACAACCCTCATAAGCAAAAAATACTCCCGCTTGATAATATTTTTCATTATGTTCATTTAATTTTACATATTCTTGATAAATAAAATTATTTTGATAAGGACCTTGATTTTCACAAATTACTTTACCATCTTTTACTATACTAATATTTGCACCTTCTCTACCAAAAATAGGTTTTTTAACATAAGATTTGTTATTTAAAGGCTTATCACTTGTCTCTAAAAGTAAAGGATGATTTGGATAAAGCTCCCATAAAATTTTCATAATGCCTTTACTTTGAAAAAGTAAAGTATAAGCAGGATTTAAAATAATAGCTTTTTGATTTTTCATAATTTGTGTTAAAAGTGCAGCAAGTTCTCCTTCTTCTATAGCTATATCTTCCCAAGGAATAAGCTTAAACCAATACTCATAATTTTGCCCGTCTTTAAAAATTCCTTCATTTTCGTTAAATTCAACCTCATCAACATAGGCAAAATGTGTATGAAATCCTGCTTCTTTTGCAATATGTTCAAGTAATTTTGTTGTAATAACTTCTTCTTGATTACTAGCAATACTAGAAAAAAGAATTTTCCAACCCTGATAATATTCTTCAAAAGAGTTAGGATCATCATTTAAAGTAATAAGTCTTTTAAAATTATCCATTAAAGCTTCATAGATATTATTAAACTGAGATCTTTCATCCATATTATTTTGCTTAAGTAAAGCCCATTGCAAAATAGCACTTTCAAAAAGCATAGTAGGAGTATCAGCATTAAATTCTAATAATTTTATAGGCTTTCCATCAATACCACCAGCAAAATCAAATCTGCCATATAAATGCCAATGAACTTCATTTTCCCAACTAATTTTAATGATATCCCTAAGATTAAAAGGAATGGCTAATTCATCAAAACGATCATTATCTATAACATTTTGAGCTGCTGCTATAAACATATCATAAAGCTCATTTGCAGCTTCATAATATGCATTAGCTTCATTTGGTGTTATACATACTAACTCATCACTTATATAATCGCTTCCATCAGAATCAGTATGCCAAGAAAAACCCATACTTTCTAAATAATCTTTTTTTAGTTTTTCTACTTTTAATAATTTCATTTTTACCCTTAAGATCCAAAACTTGTTTGAGAATTTGCTTTAGAATTACTTCCAAAAAAACCAGATTTACCAGAATTTCCAGCTTTAGCTGAATTTGCTTGATTAAAGCTATTTACACTCCTTTGATACGCACTTTGATTAGTAAAAGCTCCTCTTTGCTGATTAGCAAAATTAGAATTGTTAAAAAGTTTTGATCCTATCCAGCTTCCAAGTATAGCTCCAGCTGCGCTAGCAAGTAAAGTTTCACCCAAAGATAATCCCCCGCTACTTATTTGAGCATTATCTTTAGTTAAATTTGATGTTCCATTATCAATTTTAGCGGCTTCTTCTTTGATCAAAGCATCCATTTCTTCTTTGCTTAAAATTCTTTCAGTTCCATTTAATTCTTTTAAAATAACTCTTGTTTCATTGCTAGGATATTGATCTTTAATTTTATATTGATTTGGTGCTATTTCTTCTATGATTACAAAAGCACCTTCTTGTGCTTGTGTCTGAGCTAAAGAATCATTTTGATTTGAATTACAACCACTTAAAGCTCCTAGAGAAATTACACTCAATCCCCCTATTACGCTAATTTCGATTATCTTTTTAATATGCTTCATATAAAATCCTTAAATTGTTTAAAAATTTTTAAAATTTTAACAAAATTTTTATGATAAATTTCAAATTTAATAGATAGTTATAAAAATTATTAATAAGTTTAGAGTATTTTATAGTGTTAAATTTATTATATAGTTAATCAAAAGCCAAAAAGGCCTTTGATTTTAAAGTCTTGATTCGTAGCGTCTTAACATATAAAGTTTTTTAAGCATTTTTTTGCGTGCTGAAATTTTTTGTTTTTTACGAATTTCAGTCATAGGTTCAAAAAATCTTCTTGCTCTTACTTCAGTTACAATAAGATTTCTATCCACTTGCTTTTTAAACTTGCGATATGCTTCATCAAAAGACTCGTTAGGATGCACCTTAATTCCTGGCACTACCCTCACCACCTTTCATAAAAATATTTTTGGCTTGTAATTTTATGCAAAAATTACTAAATAAAACTTTAAGCTTAAATTATTTTTTAGAAGTTATAATCCTTCAATTAAAATTAAAATCAAAAATCCATCCAAAATTTACATAATTTTTAGGAATTTATATGCAATATATCACACATTATACAAAAAGACGTTATATAACATATTTTATTATTACTTTAATTATTTTCATTTTGCCATTTATTAAAATCAATAATAATCATTTTTTTCTTCTTGATTTTATAAATGAGAAACTTAATTTATTTTTCATATCTTTTGATACTCAAGAACTTTATCTTATGCCTTTTATATTAATGTTTCTTTTTATAGGAATATTTTTTATAACAACTTTAGCAGGTAGAATTTGGTGTGCTTGGAGTTGTCCTCAAACATTATTTCGTGTTATTTATAGAGATTTAATTCAAACAAAACTCCTTAAAATCCGCAAAAATATAAACAACAAACAAAAAGAATATCCTAAAAACTTTATTAAAAAAATTTTTGGAATTTTAATTTTTTATATGATTTCTTTAATAGCAGTAAGTAATTTTTTATGGTATTTTGTGCCTCCTGAAATATTTTTTAATTATTTAAAAAATCCTCAAGAACACTTACTTTTAGTTGGAATTTTATTTTTTGTTTCTTTATTTTTAACTTTTGATATAACTTGGTGGGCTGAGAAATTTTGTATTTATGTTTGTCCTTATGCAAGAATTCAATCTGTTATGTTTGATCATAATACAATGCAAGTAATTTATGATGAGAAAAGAGGAGGAATAATCTATAAGGATAAAATTAAACTTTATAAAAAACCTCCACAAGGAGATTGTATAGGATGTGAAGCTTGTGTTGATATTTGCCCTACACATATTGATATACGTAAAGGAATGCAACTTGAATGCATTAATTGCCTTGAATGTGCTGATGCTTGCTCTAAAATTCAAAACAAATTTAATCGTCCAAGTCTTATAGAATGGACAAGTATAGAAGCTATGAAAACTAAAAGTAAGGTTAAATTTTTAAGATTTAAAACTATTGGTTATTTAATAGTTCTTTTAATTATTTTAGTTTTATTAATTATCACAGGTAGCAAAAAAGAAAAGATGCTTTTAAATATTAATCGCAATAGCGAACTTTATAGCATTGATAATAAAAATGGAAAATTAGAAATAACTAATGCTTATACATTTTTATTTCAAAATACTGATAATCAAGCACATAAATATTATTTTACATTAGAAGAAGAAAATGGTAGTTTAAATACTGACATAGAAATTATAAGACCTAAAAAAGCTTTTAAACTTGAAGCAGGAGAAAAAATAAAAAAAATTGTAGCATTAAAAGCTAAAAAAAATTTAAATTCCCATACTCAAAAAGATATCATTATCCCTATTACAATTAAAGCTTATGCTGTTGATAATGATAAAATCTTTGTTCATAGGAAAACCATTTTTATTTATCCTAAAAATCAATAATCAATGTCAAAGGCTATAAAGCAAATGTAAATTCTGCTTATGGAAAAGTTTTAACAGCAAAAGCAAATTTTGATAGTGCTTCTAAAGACTATGAAAGAAATAAAATCTTATTTGAAAAAAAGGCCATTTCTCAAAAAGAGTATGATACTTCTTTAGCAAATTTTGATAGTGCTAAGGCTAATCTTACAAGTGCAAGAGCAGATTTAGCTAGTGCTAAAATTGATTTAAATTATACTCAAATTGTTGCTCCATTTGATGGTGTAATAGGTGATGCATTGATTAATATAGGAGATTTTGTTAGTGCAAGCACTACAGAGCTTGTTCGTGTTACAAATCTTAATCCAATTTATGCTGATTTTTATATCTCTGATACAGATAAATTAAATCTTAATCGCAATATACAGACTAAAGTAGTTATTAATTTAAAGTTAATAATTAAAAGTTATAATAAAAGTTTTGATTTAAAAGATTGTTAAATTTAAATAAGGAGGAATAATGATTTTAAAAAAGAATATTTTTCTAATTTTAAGTATTGCAATTTTTATTAGTGCTTGCAACGAAAAAGAAACTCCAAAAATGGCTATGCCAGCACAACCTGTAAGCGCTATGAGTGTTAAAGGTGAAGATTTACCTTTAAAATTTACCTATCCTACAAAATTGGTAAGTGATTATGATGTAATTATCAAACCTCAAGTAAGTGGGGTCATAGTTGAAAAATACTTTAAGGCCGGAGATCTTGTAAAAAAGGGTCAAAAACTTTTTTTAATCGAGCCTGATAAATTTGAAGCAAATGTAAATTCTGCTTATGGAAAAGTTTTAACAGCAAAAGCAAATTTTGATAGTGCTTCTAAAGACTATGAAAGAAATAAAATCTTATTTGAAAAAAAGGCCATTTCTCAAAAAGAGTATGATACTTCTTTAGCAAATTTTGATAGTGCTAAGGCTAATCTTACAAGTGCAAGAGCAGATTTAGCTAGTGCTAAAATTGATTTAAATTATACTCAAATTGTTGCTCCATTTGATGGTGTAATAGGTGATGCATTGATTAATATAGGAGATTTTGTTAGTGCAAGCACTACAGAGCTTGTTCGTGTTACAAATCTTAATCCAATTTATGCTGATTTTTATATCTCTGATACAGATAAATTAAATCTTAATCGCAATATACAGACTGGAAAATGGGAACTTGATAATATTCACGCTATCTTAAATGTCAATGGAGAAATCAAACAAGGAAAATTATATTTTATTGATTCTGTAATTGATTCTAAAAGTGGAAGTGTAAAAGCTAAAGCCATTTTTGACAACAATAACTCCACTTTACTTCCAGGAACTTTTGCAAATATCACATCTGAAGGTTTTATTCAAAAAAATGGCTATAAAATTCCTCAAAGTGCGATAATGCAAAACCAAAATGAAGTTTATGTTTATACTATAGTTAACAACAAAGTAACCAAAACTCCAGTTCATATAAGCTATCAAGATAATGAATATGCCATTATTAGTTCAGGGCTTAAAGATAATGATAAAGTTATTTTAGATAATTTCAAAAAAATTCGTATAGGCTCTGATGTTCAAGAAGTTGGGAGCAAATAATGTTTTCTAAATTTTTTATAGAAAGACCTATATTTGCCTCTGTAGTCGCTATAATAATTTCAATCGCTGGAGCTATTGGTTTAGTAAATCTACCAGTAGAACAATACCCTTCTTTAACTCCGCCAACCGTTCAAGTAAGCGCTACTTATACAGGAGCAGATGCTAGAACTATTGCATCAACGGTTGCAACACCTATTGAAGATGCAATTAATGGTGTGGAAAATATGATTTATATGGATTCTACAAGTTCTCCAGGACAAATGAAATTAACTGTTTATTTTGATATAGGAACCAATCCAGATCAAGCAACAATTGATGTAAATAACAGAATTTCAGAAGCAACAGCCAAACTTCCGGAAGCTGTAAAAAAACTTGGAGTCACTGTTAGAAAATCCTCTTCTACAATACTTGAGGTACTTTCTGTATATTCAGAAGATGGCTCGATGAGTGATATAGATATTTATAATTATGTTTCTTTAAATATCTTAGATGAATTAAAAAGAGTCCCAGGTGTTGGAAATGTCTCTGCAATAGGCGAAAAAGACTATTCAATGAGAATTTGGTTAAAACCTGATTTATTAAATAAATTTGGTGTCACTGCAAATGATGTTATAAGTGCAATAAACGATCAAAATGCACAATACGCTACAGGAAAAATCGGAGAAGAACCTGTGGTCAATAAATCACCTCAAGTTCTTACTATCACTATGCAAGGAAGACTTCAAACTCCACAAGAATTTGAAAATATTATTTTAAGAGTAAATGAAGATAATTCTTTTCTAAGAATTAAAGATGTAGCACAAGTAGAAATAGGAGCAAAACAATATAATTCTACGGGTCGTTCAGATACAAGCTCAGCTGTTCCAATTATGATTAATTTGCAATCAGGAGCAAATGCTGTAAATACTGCAAAACTTGTTGAAGAAAGAATGCAAGAACTTTCTAAAAATTTTCCAGAAGGTTTAAAATATAGAACTCCTTATGATACAACTATATTTGTTAAAGCTTCTATCAAAGAAGTTATTAAAACTTTCGTTGAAGCTTTAGTATTAGTTCTTGTTGTAATGTATCTTTTCTTAAAAAATTTTAGATCAACTATCATTCCTATGATAGCAGTTCCTGTTTCTTTACTAGGAACTTTTGCCATACTTTATCTTTTAGGCTTTAGTATCAATCTTTTAACACTTTTTGCTCTTGTTTTGGCCATTGGAATTGTTGTAGATGATGCTATTATAGTTGTTGAAAATATTGATAGAATTCTTCATGAAAATCCTGATATTTCAGTTAAAGATGCAGCAATTCAAGCAATGAATGAAGTAAGCTCGCCTGTTATCTCTATCGTTCTTGTATTGTGTGCTGTTTTTATACCTGTTTCTTTTATTTCAGGATTTGTAGGAGAAATTCAAAGACAATTTGCTCTTACTTTAGCAATTTCTGTTGCTATTTCAGGATTTGTCGCTCTAACACTTACCCCTTCTTTATCTGCTTTATTTTTAACAAGAAATGAAGGCAAACCTTTTTATTTTGTTCAAAAATTTAATGACTTTTTTGACTGGAGTACTTCTGTATTTAGCAGTGGTGTCGCTTATATACTAAAAAGAACCATTCGTTTTGTGCTTATATTTTTCATTATGATAGGATCTATTTTCTATCTTTATAAAATTGTTCCAAGTTCTTTAGTTCCTTCTGAAGATCAAGGGGTTATTATGAGCATTATCAATCTTCCTTCTGGATCATCTATACATAGAACTATTGAAGAAGTTGATAAAATCAATCAAAATGCTACTCAAATAGAAAGCATTGAATCAAGTGTTTCTCTTGTAGGATTTGATTTATTTACAAGTTCTTTAAAAGAAAATGCTGCAGCAGTATTTTTCAAACTTAAAGATTGGAGCCAAAGAGAAGAAAGTTCTAATCAATTGATCGCACAATTATTTAAACAATATGCAGCAGATAGAAATGCATTAAGTTATTTTTTAAATCCACCACCAATACCAGGTCTTAGTTTAACAGGTGGCTTTGAAATGTATGCTCAAAATAAGAGCGGTAAAGATTATGATGCTATACAACAAGATATTAATAAAATGCTTGAACTTGCAAGAACAAGAAAAGAACTTGCTAATGTAAGAACTACCCTTGATACAAGTTTTCCACAATATAAACTTATCATCGATAGGGATAAAATGAAATATTATAATCTTAGCATGCAAGATGTTTTTAACACAATCAGTGCAACTATAGGAACATATTATGTTAATGATTTTCCTATGTTGGGTAAAAATTTCCAAGTAAATATTAGAGCTTTAGGAGACTTTAGAAATACTCAAGATGCATTGAAAAATATCTATGTAAGATCAAGCGATAATCAAATGATCCCTTTAAATTCATTCTTGAGTCTTGTAAGAACTGCAGGTCCTGATGATGTAAAAAGATTTAATCTTTTCCCAGCAGCTTTAATTCAAGGAGATCCTGCTCCAGGATATACCTCAGGACAAGCTATTAATGCTATTGCTGAAGTAGCAAAACAAAGTCTAGGAGATGAGTATTCTATCGCTTGGTCAGGATCGGCTTATCAAGAAGTAAGTTCTAAAGGAACTGGAGCATATGCTTTTGTTTTAGGTATGGTGTTTGTATTTTTAATCTTAGCAGCGCAATATGAAAGATGGTTAATGCCACTTGCTGTTATCACAGCTGTTCCTTTTGCAGTTTTTGGCTCCTTTTTACTTGTAGCACTTAGAGGATTTGACAACGATATATACTTTCAAACAGGACTTTTACTTTTAATAGGACTTTCTGCTAAAAACGCTATTTTAATTATAGAATTTGCAATGGAAGAGCGCTTAAAAAAAGGAAAAAGCATTTTTGAAGCAGCCATTAATGCAGCTAAATTGAGATTTAGACCTATTGTTATGACTTCTTTAGCATTTACTTTTGGAGTTTTACCAATGATTTTTGCTAGTGGTGCAGGAAGTGCTTCAAGACACGCCTTAGGGACTGGACTTGTGGGAGGAATGATTGCAGCATCAACGCTAGCAATATTTTTTGTTCCATTATTTTTCTATCTTTTAGAAAGTTTTAATGAATGGCTAGATAAAAAAAGAGGTAAAATAAAATGAAAAAATTATTATATCTTTTTATCTTATTTTTTCTTAGTGCTTGCTCTTTAAGCCCTAATTTAAAAATACCAGAAGCAAACTATAGTATTGATAATAGTCAATTAAATATTACAAAAGAAAATAATATTTCAAGTCAATGGTGGAAAGAGTTTGATGATGAGAATTTAAATAAACTCATAGATTTAGCTCTTAAAAATAATAACGATTTAAAGCTTGCTTTTATCCATATGGAGCAAGCTTCTGCTCAATTAGGCATAGATTTTAGTAGCTTGTTGCCAAAATTAGATGGAAGTGCTGATGCAAGTCGTGGAAAAACTTCTATAAATGCTCCTAGCAATCAAACAGGAAAAGTAAATTATAATAATGATTTTAAAATGGGACTTAATTTAAGCTATGAGCTTGATCTTTGGGGTAAATATCGTGATACATATCGTGCTTCAAAATCAGCTTTTAAAGCAAGCGAATATGATTATGAAGCAGCAAGACTTTCTATAATTTCAAGTACAGCCCAAGCTTATTTTAATTTTACAAATGCATACGAGAATGAAAATACGCTTAAAGATGCATACGCTTCTGCAAAAGAAATTTATAGAATTAATGATGAAAAATTTCAAGCAGGTGCAGTTGGAGAATATGAACTCTCTCAAGCAAAAGCCAACTTAGAAAGCATAGCTTTACAATATAATGAAGCAAAATTAAATAAAGAAAATTATTTAAAAGCTTTAAAAATTTTAACTTCAAATGATTTAAATGATATACTCTATAAAGATCAAGCTTATCAAGCTTTTAATCTTAAAGAATTTAATATACCAACTGGGATTTCAAGCACTATTTTACTTCAACGTCCTGATATTGGTTCTTCTTTAGAAAAACTTATTCAACAAAATTATCTTGTTGGAGTAGCTAGAACAGCATTTTTACCAAGTCTTTCTTTAACAGGATTATTAGGGTTTGAAAGTAGAGATTTAGATACACTTGTAAATGGAGGATCCAAAACTTGGAATATAGGCGGGAATTTTACAATGCCTATTTTTCATTGGGGAGAAATTTACCAGAATGTAAATTTAGTCAAACTTAATAAAGATGAAGCCTTTATAAATTATCAAAATACTCTAATTACTGCTTTTGGAGAAATTCGCTATGCCTTAGTAGCTAGAAAAAATATACGCTTACAATATGATAATGCACAATCAAGCGAACAATCTTATAAAAGAATTTATGAAATTGCCAAAGAACGTTATGATATAGGTGAAATGTCTTTACAAGATTATTTAGAAGCACGTCAAAATTGGCTTAATGCTACAATTGCCTTTAATAACACTAAATATTCTTATGCTAATTCTATAGTAGAGGTTATTAAAGCTTTTGGAGGCGGATTTGAGCAAAATGAAAATATAAGTAAAAATATAGAACAAGATTCAAAAAATTTAGATATGTCTTTTAGAGAATAGTTTCTATTCTCTAAAAATAAATAAAATCTATATTAGTTTATAATTAATTTAACATTCTTAAAAAATAAAAACTTATTTTAGGAATATTTTATTAAAGTAAAGATAAAATTTAAAATCAGCTCTTTATTTAAATAAAGTATTTAAATTTTAAATGATTTTATTTTACTCATTATATCTTTTTAGCTAAAATCTTTTTTTAGTTAAAAAATAAAAAATTTACCGCTTAGTTAAATAAAAACTGTTAAAGTTTTATTAAAATTTTATCTTAGGAACAACATGAACTTTTTTCAAAATCTTGCTTTAAAATATTCTCACAATATGATGGAAAAATCTTTAAGACAAGGTTTTAATGTCGAGCTTTTAAAAACACCTAAAGAAAAACTTCCGCAAAATCATAAGCAATATATGCTATATATGCATATACCATTTTGTCATACTTTTTGCCCTTATTGTAGTTTTCATAAATATTATTATAATGAAAATTTGGCAAAAGCTTATTTTGAAAATTTGCGTAAAGAAATTCAAATTATAAAAGAACAAGGTTTTGATTTTACTTCTTTGTATGTTGGTGGAGGAACTACGCTTATTAACGAAGAAGAACTTCTAAAAACTTTAGAACTTTGCAAAAAACTTTTCTCTATTAAAGAAATCTCTTGTGAGAGCGATCCAAATCATATAAAGCCTGAAAAATTAATTCTATTTAAAGGTCTTATAGATCGTTTAAGTTGTGGAATACAAAGTTTTGACGATAATATTTTAAAAAAAATATCAAGATATAACAAATTTGGCTCTTCAAAAGAACTTCAAGAAAAAATATCTAAAGCTTTGGGAATTTTACCTATTTTTAGTATAGATTTAATTTTTAATTTTCCAGGGCAAACTAAAGAACAATTATTAAATGATCTAGAAATTGCAAAAAATTTAACACCTCAACAAATTACAACTTATCCTTTAATGAAATCAAATCTTACTAAAGATAATATTGCTAAAAGTTTAGGTATAAGTTTTAAAGACAATGAATTTGAATTTTATAAAATAATACGAGAATCTTTAAAAAATTATGTTCAAAACAATAGCTGGTCTTTTTCTTTGCAAAAAAATTCTTTAAATGATGAATACGTAAGTTCTCATCATGAATATTTAGGCATTGGTAGTGGAGCTTTTAGTTTTTTAGAAGGTGAACTTTTGATTAATGCTTTTAATTTGAATGATTATGCAAAACTTATAAAAGAACAACGCAATGCCAATATAGCAAAAGCTTATTTCAATAAAAAAGAAATTATAAAATATGTTTTTTTAACAGAAATTTTTGCTGGAAAAATTGAAATAAATAAATTTAATAAAACTTTAAATTGCAACCTTGAAAAAGATCTTTTTATAGAACTTTTGGGTTTAAAATTAAGTAAAGCAATTTATAAGGAAAATGATTCTTTTTATAGCACTGATTTTGGCAAATATCTTTTTGTTGTCTTGATGAAAGATTTTTATACAGGAATGGATCTTGTACGTGCAGTCTTTAGAGATGATGAACGCCTAAAAAACAAAAATTTTATTGATGTAATGAAAGAAAATATTGATCCGTTAAATTCCACCAGTATGGAATTTAAAACAGAGCAATAAAACAACTTAAAAAGGACGCAATACTATCATCCACGCAATAATGATAAACATGATAGTAGGAAACTCATTATAAACTCTAAAATATTTTCCACTCTTCTTAGAAGTATTATTCGCTAAAGCTTTTAAACAAAAATAATTATGGATATGAAAAATAATTAAAAGGGTAACACAAGTAAGTTTAACGTGCATATATCCAGATCCTACCATTAAAACTTCTTTATGAGCGTGCAACATTAAACTTCCTGTGATTAAAGTCACAATCATTGCAGGAGTTTGAATGGCAAAATAAAGTTTTTTCTCTTGAATTTTTACAACTTCAACAAAACCTTGATTTTCCTTGTTTTCTGCGTGATAAACAAAAAGTCTTGGTAAATAAAAAAGTCCAGCCATCCAAGAAACAAACGCTAAATAATGCATCCATTTTATCCAAGAATAATATTCATTAATCCATTCTATCATTTCTTTTCCTTTTTTATAAAAATTTCTTGTATTAAAATTAAAAATACCCCTAAATTAATCATTACATCAGCAATATTAAAAATAGCAAATTCAAACCATTTATGCCAAAAAAACATATCGACAACACCACCATAAACAAAGCGATCAAACAAATTTGAACTTCCTGCACCTAGTATTATTCCAAAAGCTATAAAATGTTTTCTAAAAAAAACTTTCTGATAAAAAAGATAAATTAATAAAACAACAATAACAAAAAGATGAATATATTTAAGATAATGCTCTAAAAAACTAAACATAGAAAAAGCTACGCCTGTATTTAAAGCAAAAGTAAGATCTAAATATTCACTTTGATAACGCAAACCATTTAAGGTTAAAGATTTAAACCATTGATCAAAAATAAAAACTATGATAAAACTAAACCAAAATAAAATTTGATATTTGATTTTATTAATCATTCAATGCTTTCTTAAAAAATGCAACAACATTTTTCATTTCTTTTTCTAAATTTTTAACATCTTTAGCTTCCAAGAGCAAACGTATAAGATTTTCAGTGCCTGAATATCTAAATAAAGCATTGATATTTTTATTTTTTAATTCTTCAATAAGTTCTTTTAGACCTTTTATTTTTTCTAAATTCTTTTTTTCTGAAATTTTTAAATTTACTAGAAGTTGTGGATAAGGTTTTATTTGCCCTAAAATTGCACTAGCAGACTTTTTTTTAGTAAGCATCAAAGCACTAAATTGCAAAGCTGCAATAAGTCCATCTCCTGTTTTTGCATAATCACTAAAAATAATATGCCCACTTTGCTCTCCGCCAAAATTTCCTTTTAATTCTTTTAATTTTTCAAGAACAAATTTATCTCCAACGTTGCAAGTTTGAAAATCTATACCATTTTTATTTAAAAACTCTTTCAATGCACCATTACTCATAGAGGTTGCAACTACACTTGATTTTAATTTATTTTGCTCTTTAAGAAATAAAGCTAAAACACCTAATAAACTATCACCATTAGCAACCTCACCTCTTTCATCAACTACAACTAAACGATCAGCATCTCCATCAAAAGCAAATCCTACATCAGCCCTTAGTCTTTTAACTTCATCAGCTAAATTTATAGGATGCAATGCTCCACAATTTTCATTTATATTTAAACCATTTGGCTTATCATTAATTACAATTACTTCAGCACCAAGTTCTTTAAACACAGTTGGAGCTACTTTATAAGAAGCCCCATTAGCAACATCTAAAATAACACGTAATGATTTTAAAGTTAAATTTTTAGGAAAAGAATTTTTAATAGAAACAATATAACGACCAATTACATCATCAATTCTTTTCGCTTGACCAATTTCACCCATGGTAACTCTTGCATTTTCAATTAAATCATTATTAAAATATATCTCTTCTATTTTTTTTTCTGCTTCTTCATTAAGTTTATTGCCAAATGAATCAAAAAATTTAATACCATTATCATAATAAGGATTATGAGAGGCTGAAATCATTATACCAGCATCACAACGCATATCCTCAGTTAAAAAAGCTATAGCAGGGGTCGGCATAGGTCCAATTTGTATTACATTATAGCCTATAGAGGTAAGTCCCGAAACTATAGCATTCTCAATCATATAACCACTTCTTCTAGTATCTTTTCCTACTAAAATATTATTTGTAAGACTTTTATCTTTAAAGTATATTCCAGCAGCCATTGCTAAACGCATTGCCAAAAAAGAATCTAGAAAGTCTCCCGCCTTTCCTCTAACACCATCTGTTCCAAAAAGTTCCATTTTAAACCTTATAATAAAATTTGAAACAATTATAACAAATTGAAAATTAAGAATATTAAATAAAAACCCTTAAAAAAGGGTTTTAAAAAATTAAAGTTGTGGTTTTGGAGTTTTACCAGTAGAAGCTGGAAATTGAGGATAAATAATTTTTGGTTTTTCACCTGTTAAAGAATGTAAAAAAGTTTCTATACTTTTTGCTTCTTGATCTGTAATTTTAATTCCAAGTTGAACGCTACCCATTTCTTTTATGGCATCTTGTAATGACCAAATAGCACCATTATGAAAATAAGGAGCAGTCTCTGCTACATTTCTTAAAGTTGGAGTTTTTACCATACCATTAGCATCGCCTTTAAAATCTCCAATATCTGCAAATTTATATTTAGCAGCAACTTGGAAAGGTTGCATACTTCCACCTAAATTTACACCTGTATGACACGCAACACAACCTTTATCAAGGAAAAGTTTAAGACCTTTTTTCTCTTTATCATTTAAAGCTTTTTCATCTCCATCTAAAAATTTATCAAAACGAGAAGGAGTAATTAAAGTTCTTTCAAAATTTGCAATAGCATCAGCAATATTGTCAAAATTTACACCACTTTTTCCATAAATCTTTTTAAATTCTTCTACATATTCAGGCAAAGAAGAAATTTTTTCTACAGCAAGTTTTGAAGGAGTTGCCATTTCAGCTTCTGATTCGATAGGACCCTTAGCTTGATCAGCTAAAGTTTTAGCTCTACCATCCCAAAACTGAGTTGTATTTAAAACAGAATTATAAACAGTCGGAGAATTTAAATGATGAGGATTAGTAGTCCATCTATGTCCAATAGCTGTAGAAACACCATCTGTTCCACCTAAACCTAAATTATGGCAAGTATTACAGGAAATAATACTACTTTTAGAAAGCCTAGGATCAAAATAAAGTTTTTTACCAAGATCTGATTTTTCTATACTAAACGCACTTGCTTTAACACCATTTTGTTTCAAAATATCATCAATTTCTTTTTGATTTTTTGGCAAAGAAGCTAGACCTGATTGTTTAGCTTCTTCAACTAAACTTAAAGCACCCAAATTTGCAGAATAAAAAATACCGCAAATGAAAATGATAAATGGTAATTTAATTTTCATTAAAAACTCCTTGATATTTTAAATAGAAATACAATATTAATCTCTTAATACTTAATTAATAATAAAAATTACTAAAAAAAATAAATAATTAATTAATAGTATTTTTATCTTATTTGATTTATTTATTTTTTTTATTTATAATTAAAACAAAATTATTGTTTTTATTTAAGGTTTATATGGAAAATCTAATTATTTATTTAATTTCTTATCTTTTAGGGTCAATTCCATTTGGCTTTATCCTTGCTAAGTTATTTGCTAATGTTAATATTAAAGAACAAGGATCAAAAAGTATAGGTGCCACAAATGTTTTAAGAGTTATAAAAAAAGATAATCCTAAATTAGCAAAAAAACTAGCAATTATGACTATTATTTTGGATTTTTCAAAATCTGCACTATTACTTTTAGTATTAAAAGTTTTAAATTATGATATAGGCTTACTCTGGAGTGTTGCTATATTAACAATATTTGGACACTGTTTTTCTATTTATTTATTATTTGAAGGAGGTAAAGGAGTTGCTACTGGTGCTGGTGCAATGATAATACTCTTACCTTTAGAAACATTAACTGCCTTAATAGTATGGCTGATTATTGGAAAAATCTTTAAAATATCATCTTTAGCTTCTTTATTGGCTTTGTTAAGTTTTATAGGAAGTTCTTTTATTTATCATTATGATATGCCAGAAATTCATACTCACGCACCTGTTTTTATTATTGCTTTCATTATATTTTATAAGCATTTGCCAAATATCAAAAGATTATTTTTTAAACAAGAATGCAAAATTATATAATTAGTATTAAAACAGAATTTAAGTGTATTATTGGTATTTTAGATTTTGAACGCAAAAAAAAACAAAAAGTGATAATAAAATTAAAAGCAAAATCTTATGAGTTTTTAGATTATTCTATACTTACAAAAAAAATAAAAAAATATTACAAAAAAAATAAATTTTATACTATAGAAGAATCTTTAAAATTTGTAAGTATAAAATTAAAAGAAAAAATTCCATCTTTATATAGCTTAAAAATTTCTGTTTTTAAACCAAAAATTATCAAAAAAACAAAAGCTGGAGTTCTTCTTAAAAAAAAATATTAATATTTTTTTAAGTTATTTGAATATTTACTTAAACTATGTTATAATTTTTTAAATTTTTCTTATGAGAAGGATAATATAATGAGAATTTTAGTAATAGAAGATGAGATAAATTTAAATAAAAGTATTATAGATAATCTTAATAGTTTTGGTTATCAAACTGACTCTTCTGAAAATTTTAAAGATGGAGAATATTTCATTGGCATTAGACATTATGATCTAGTTCTAGCAAGCTGGAATCTACCAGATGGAGATGGATCTGATCTTATCAATATTATCAAACAAAAATCTCCAAGAACTTCAATTATTATTATGTCTTCAAAAACAGACAAAGAAACTGAAATCAAAGTTTTAAAAGCAGGTGCAGATGATTTTGTTAAGAAAAATATAGATTTTGATATATTAATGGCAAGAATTGAAGCAAGATTAAGGCTTGGTGGAACTAATGTTATAAAAATAGAAGATTTAACTATAGATCCTGATGAAGAAAAAATAACATATAGAGGACAAGATATAGAGCTCAAAGGAAAACCTTTCGAAGTTTTAACTCATCTAGCAAGACATTCAGATCAAATTGTTTCTAAAGAACAATTGCTTGATGCCATCTGGGAAGAACCTGAACTTGTTACACCAAATGTAATAGAAGTCGCAATCAATCAAATTCGTCAAAAAATGGATAAACCTTTAAATATTTCTACTATTGAAACAGTACGTCGCAGAGGATATCGTTTTTGCTTTCCTAAAAAATCTTAATTTTTTGCATAAAAGCAAAAAATTTCTTAATTTTATTACTTAAAATTTTATATTATATTTAAGTTTTATTATTGTATAAAACAAAAAATATATCTGAAAGGTTACAATCCAATGTCTCTTTTAATAACTAAAGATTGTGTTTGTTGTGATGCTTGTAGAGAAGAATGTCCTGATAACGCTATATATGAAAATAGTCCTATCTATGTTATAGATCCTGATCTTTGTTCAGAATGTGTAAATGATTTTTCAGAACCAGCTTGTATTGTTGCTTGTCCTTATGAATGCATCATTCCAGATCCAGACAATGTTGAAAGTATAGAGGAATTACGTCTTAAAAACAAACGTAGAGAATATTAATGGCTAAAAAAACTGCTGTTGTTGATCTAGGTTCTAATTCAATTAGAATGGTGATTTTTGAAAAAACTTCACGATATGGGTTTTACACTACTCACGAATTTAAAAGAAAAGTTCGTTTAGGAGAAAATTCTTATAACAATAAAAAATTTTTACAAAAAGAAGCTATGCAAAGAGCTGAAGAGACTTTAAGTTTCTTCAAGCAATGTGCTTTAAAAAATAAATGTAAAAAAATTTTTATAGTTGGTACTTCAGCTCTAAGAGATGCTCCTAATTCAAAAGAATTTATAAAAAGAATAAAAAATAAACTTCAGTTAAATATTCGCTGTATTGATGGAAAGAATGAATCTTATTTAGGAGGGTTAGCTGCTTTAAATTTGTTAAGCAACTTTAAAGATGGTACAACTTTAGATATAGGAGGGGGATCAAGCGAGCTTTGTTTGATTAAGAATAGAAAAATTATTGATTGTATTTCGCTTGATATAGGAACAGTTAGACTAAAAGAACTTTTTAATTCAGATTCAAAAAAATTAGATGAATTTTTAGAATCTACTTTAAGACTGATACCAGAAACATTTTGCAACGATAATCTTATAGCCATTGGAGGAAGTCTAAGGGCAATTTCAAGTTCTATTATGCAAAAAAACTCATATCCTTTAAAAAATTTACACGATTTTAGATACAATTTTGAAGATGAAAAAGACTATATTTGTAAAATTTTAAACACCAATGCTAATTCTCTTATCGATTTTGGAATAAAAAAAGATCGTTTTGATACTATTAAAGAAGGTACTCTAATTTTCTTAAAAATCGCTCAAAAAATCAAAGCAAAACAAATTATAACAAGTGGTGTTGGAATTAGAGAGGGAATATATTTGCAAGATTTATTAAGACCACTAAAATATTTTCCAAATAATTTTAATCCTAGTTTAAAATCTTTGCAAGATAGATTTTTAACAAATAATATAAAAAATAAAACGCCACAATATGCTTTGCAAATTTTTGATACACTTAAAGAGATTCATAATCTTAATACATACTATAAAAATATCTTAATAGTAGCTTCAAAACTTTGTCATATTGGAGAATATTTAAATTTTTATTTTGCAAATGAACATTCAGCAAATTTTATCTTAGGTGGTTTAAATTATGGGTTTTCACACAAAGAAAAAGCTCTTATTGCTACCATTATTAAACTAAATGGTAAAAAAGCTATCCCTTATAATTTAGAGCATTTCAAACAACTTTTACCAAATTCTCAAATTATAACTTGGTTAGGATTTATGCTAACACTTGCAAAAACATTAAGTTTTAGCGAAGAAAAAATTAATTTTTCTTTTTGCAAAGACACACTTTATATTTATAATAAAGATCAAAAACTCAATCTATCAAAAGATGAAATCAAAAAAATTACCAAACCTAGCAATATTAATATATCGATAAATCAAGCACCTTAACTGCTTTTTGTCTTTTCATTAATTAAATTTTGAATCTTTCTTTTATTTTCTTCAAAGAAAGAGTTAAAATTTTTATCTTCAAAATCTTTTTCCATTCTATCAACCGGAATTTCACTACTTTCTAAAAGTAAATTAGATTGACCAATAATCATTACATAACGTTTTGAGTTATATTCTAAAATCATAAATTGATTATTTCTATCTAAAGGTTTTTGAAAAATAATATTAAAATTTTTTATATCTATATTTTTTTTATAAAGCATATTCTTTTTCAACCATAAAAGAGCAATAAGCAAAATAATTAAAGCCAATACAATTAAAATATAATTAGTATAATTATACTCTTGTGAAATTTTTTCTTTAGTTGTTAAAAAATTTTCACTACTAGGCATTGAACTTGCTTTTGATAATTCTTCAATATTGCTTTGATTTAAAGGAGTAATTCTAACCCTAATCCCAAATTTATCATTAACAGAACTAACATTTAAATTTATTTCTTCTTTATTATGAAACATAATAAATGTTTTATTATTCTTTGAACTAATTGCAATCTTATCTATAAACTTAGATTGAAGATTTTTTATTTCACTTTTAGAATACTTAAGATTATCAAAAATAAGTTCTAATATTTTTTTATCTTTTCTTTGAGAAATATTACCTTGATAAGCACTATCAAAAGAAAGCATTAAATCTACTCTATCGTTTCTGTTATAAATGTTATAATCAGTTAAATTTGCGGAAAAAAGTGGAAATAAAAAACAAAAAAAGACAAATAAAATTCTCATTAAATTTCTTTTTTAAAATATTGTAACACCGTTTTAGAATCTAAAATCTCATTAATTCTTATGGCAAGATTTTTTTCATATACCATAACTTCGCCTTTTCCAAAAATTCTTTTATTAATATAAAGCTCAACACTTTCTCCTGCTGGCTTTTCAAGATCTATAACAGAACCTACTTCTAATTTTAAAAGCTCATTTACACTCATATTAGTCGTTCCAAGCTCACTAACAAAATCAACTGTAATATCTAAAATATCTTCGTAAGAATGAAGTAAGCCGTGATAATTGCTAAATTCAATATCATCATTCATAATTATTAAAACCTATTTTAAAATAATGATCATCAAGTTTATATACTAAAAATTCATTAAGTTTTATACTTGAAGGATCAGTTTTTCCAAGATATTTTGGAATTCCAAGTTTATATTCATCTTTTCCTTGCGCATCATTAAGTAATTTTTTCATACATCCTATAATCTGATTAGTACATTCTTTAGTAAGATCTTGCCAATCATTTTCACTCAAATCTTCACCTGGAATTAATATACTAGCAATTTCTTGTAAAATTGATTGAGAGAAAAATAAATAAAAAACATTTTCTATTTCATTGTTTTTTATAGTGATAGAAGTTGCATAAAATTCACCCTTTTTTATCTTTTTCATTTTTTCAATATGCATTTTTAAAATGTGATTATAAAAATGAGTGGTTGAATATTCAAGCATACTTAACATAACCCATACCTTAAAAATAAAATTATTCTTATTATAATATAAAAAATATTTAAAATTCTTAATTATTTTTAAAGATTTTATTTTTATTTTATAAAAAAAATATTTTAATTTGTAAAGTATATAAAATGTAATTTAGGATATTAAATGAACTTAATAGATTTACCTTATTTTGCTATAGGAATTATATCTGGCGTAGCTTCAGGACTTTTTGGCATAGGTGGTGGAATGATAATAGTCCCTACTATGTTAATTTTAGGTGCAAGCTCGCATTCTGCCATTGGAATTTCAGTTTTACAAATGATTTTTGCTGCAATTTTTGGATCTTATTTAAATTATAAAAAAAAGAATTTAAATTTAAAAGATGGAATTTATATAGGTTTAGGAGGTCTTTTAGGTGCAAGCTTTAGTGGAACACTTTTAAAATACTTAAGTGATATTAGTTTAACATCTATATTTTTAGGTGTAAGTTGTATTTTTTTTCTAAAATATACCTTTGGAATCAAGGAAAATGTAGTTAAAAATAATAAAAGCATTTTACAAAAAAATATAATTTTATTTATAGCTGGAACCTTTACTGGTGTTTTCGCTATTTCTTTAGGAATTGGAGGTGGATTATTGATTGCTCCAATTTTAGCTTATTTTCTAGGCTATGATAGTAAAAAAGTTGTTTCTTTATCTTTGTTTTTTGTAATATTTGCTTCAATTTCTGGAATTATTTCTTTTTCAAATTCAAATGTAATTGATAGTGAAGTAATTCATAAAGGTATAATAGTAGGAATTGCGTCAATGATAGGAGTTTTCATGGGTATTAAAATCATAGAAAAAATGAAACTTTCTTCTCATCGTAAAATTTTACTCTTCATCTATGCTTTATCTATATTTGCAACTACGCATTCTTTGCTTAGAAAACTTGGAATTATAGTTTTTTAAGTAAAGCTAAATTCAAATAAAAACTTTAGATTTTTAATTTTATTTATGCTAGAATTCCAAATTTAATTAATTTTTAGGAAAAAAAATGAATGATATGATAAAAATCATAGGCGCAAAAGAAAATAATCTTAAAAATATCAATCTTGAAATTCCAAAAAATAAACTTATAGTATTCACAGGTCTTTCAGGCTCAGGTAAATCTACTCTTGCCTTTGGCACTCTTTATGCTGAAGGCCAACGTCGTTATATAGAAAGCTTAAGTGCTTATGCGAGACAATTTTTAGATAAAGTAGGCAAACCTGATGTAGATAAAATTGAAGGATTAACTCCAGCCATTGCAATTGATCAAAAAACAACTTCAAAAAATCCACGCTCTACAGTTGGAACAATCACTGAAATTTATGATTATTTAAGACTTTTATATGCAAGAATTGGGGTGCAACATTGTCATCAATGTGGTAAAAAAATCACTTCAATGAATACAGAAGATATAGTGTCAGAAATTTTAAAATTTCCTAAAGGAGCAAAAATTATTCTTTATGCTCCTTTAATCAGAGAAAAAAAAGGCACTTATGCAGATTTACTTGAAAATCTACGCAATAAAGGTTATATAAGAGCACAAATTGATGGAGTTTTAGTGCGTTTAGATGAAGATATTGAACTTTCTAAAACAAAAAAACATACCATTAAACTCGTAATTGATAGATTAGAAATTCAAGAAGATTTACTCTCACGTCTTGCAAGCGATATTGAAAAAGGACTTGAAGAAAGCTTTGGAGAAATAGAATTAGAAGTATTAAATAATGAAGAATTAGGCTTAAATAAACATTATCATTATAGTATTCACTCTGCTTGTTTTGATTGTAAAATTTCTTTTATGCCACTTGAGCCTTTAAGTTTTTCTTTTAATTCTCCAAAAGGAGCTTGCGAATCTTGTGATGGTTTAGGAATTCGTTACACTCTAGATATGAAAAAAATCATTGATGAAAATTTAAGTATCGAAAATGGTGCTATTAAAACTATGTATGGTTTTAATAAAAGCTATTATTATAAATTTTTAATTGCTTTTTGTGAGCAAAATGAAATTTCTATTAAAACTCCTTTTGCTGAACTCAATGAAGAACAAAAACGTCTTGTATTATATGGCAATGCAAAAACTATAAATTTTACTTGGAAAAGAAATCATTTAAAACGAACTTTTGAAGGTGTAATCAAAATAGCTTATGATATATTAAAAGATGAAAAAGACTTAAATGAATATATGAGTGAAAAAATTTGCAAAGATTGCAATGCTCATCGCTTAAAGCCAGAAAGCTTAGCTGTAAAAGTAGCCAACAAAGGCTTAGGGGAAATTTTAGATATGAGTATAGAAAATTCAAGTGCTTTTTTTTCACAAGAAAGTAATTTTGATTATTTAAATGTACAACAAAAACTCATAGCAAAACCTATACTTAAAGAAATAAATGAAAGATTATTTTTTCTTTTTGATGTAGGACTTGGATATCTTTCTTTAGGGCGTGATGCTAGAACAATCAGTGGTGGAGAAGCTCAAAGAATACGTATTGCATCTCAAATTGGAAGTGGTTTAAGTGGAGTAATGTATGTTTTAGATGAGCCAAGCATTGGACTTCATGAAAGAGATACAGCAAAGCTCATTAAAACTTTAAGAAATTTACAACAAAAAGGTAATACGCTTATTGTGGTAGAACATGATAAAATGACAATTGAAGAAGCTGATTTTATTGTTGATATTGGTCCAAAAGCTGGAAAATTTGGTGGAGAAGTTGTTTTTAGTGGAACTTATAAAGAACTTCTAAAAAGCAAAAGCGAAACTGCTCTTTATATGAACAAAAAAAAACAAATTTCTTGGCAAAAAAATAGAAAACAAAAAAATTATCTTGAATTAAAAAATGTAAATATTAATAATATATCAAATTTAAATGCCAAATTTCCTTTACAAAATCTTGTAGCTATTACAGGTGTTTCAGGAAGTGGAAAAAGCTCTTTAATACTACAAACTTTACTTCCATTTGCACAAGAATCTCTAAATCACGCTAAAAAGGTAAAAAAATTAGGTGGAGTTGAAATAGAAGGATTAGAACAACTTGATAAAGTTATTTATCTTGATCAAAGTCCTATTGGACGCACCCCAAGGTCTAATCCTGCCACTTATACAGGAGTTATGGATGAAATTCGCAATCTTTTTGCAGCTACTAAAGAAGCTAAAGCAAGAGGCTATAAAGCAGGACGCTTTTCTTTTAACGTAAAAGGGGGAAGATGTGAAAAATGTAGCGGAGATGGAGAAATTAAAATAGAAATGCACTTTTTACCTGATGTTATGGTTATTTGTGATACCTGTGGAGGTAAGCGCTATAATGATGCTACTTTAGAAATCAAATATAAAGATAAAAATATTTCAGATATCTTAAAAATGAGTGTTTTAGAAGCGTATGATTTTTTTAGTTCTGTGCCAAAAATTCGTCAAAAACTTGAAACTTTAGTAAAAGTAGGACTAGATTATCTTACCTTAGGGCAAAATGCTACAACTCTAAGCGGAGGAGAAGCTCAAAGAATCAAACTTGCCAAAGAATTAAGTAGAAGTGATACCGGTAAAACTCTTTATATCCTAGATGAACCTACTACAGGACTTCATTTTGAAGATGTTAATAAACTTATTTCTGTTTTGCAACATTTAGTGGATTTAAAAAATTCAGTTTTTGTAATCGAACACAATTTAGATGTAATCAAAAATGCTGATTATATCATAGATATGGGACCAGAAGGCGGGATTAAAGGAGGTAAAATTATAGCAAGTGGTAATGTAGAAAAAGTAGCAAAAGAATATAAAAAAACAGGTTCTTATACAGGATATTATTTAAATTTAGAACTTAAAAGCGATAAAAATTAATTTAAAATAATTAATTAGGTCTTTGAATGTTTGAAACTCTTAGTTATCCTATGCTTTTTTTAGCAAGCTTTCTCTCAAGCACGCTTCTTCCACTTGCAAGCGAAGCTTTTGTGCTTGCTTTTATTAAATTTAATTTTAATCCTTATTCAGTACTTTTTATAGCTACTTTAGGAAATACTTTAGGGAGTTTGAGTACTTATACCCTTGCTTTTTTAGGAAAACAAAAAATTTTAGAAAAATATTTTTCAAATCCTTTAAAAAAATTAGAAAAATTAAGTATTAATTTTAATCGCTTTGGGGCAATATTCTCTTTTTTAAGTTTTTTACCCATAGTAGGAGATATCTTTGTTTTAGGGTTAGGATTTGCTAAATACCCTCTTATAAAAGCTATTATTTTTATCACTCTTGGAAAATTAAGTCGTTATATTTTTATAATTTTTATAGCAAATTCCTTTTAATAATCTTGTCTTAATAAGCTCTAAAAGTTTAGAATTATCTATATTTTTTAAAACTTTTACCGGCTTTTTTTCTTTTAAATTTAAACCTAAACTTAATTTTGGCTCTTTCTCAACACGATAAGCTAAACCTCTAATTAAAGAACTATCACAAACTACATCTACAAAATACTCATTAAATTCTGCAATATTTTCATCAAGCATATAAGCTACACTTAAAGCATCATGGATCCAAGTTCCTTTAGTTCCTCTTGTGCGACTAGCATAGTAAATCCAAGCCCTTAAAGTTTGAATTAAATAATTACAGAGTTCATTTTTATTTTCTAATTCATCTAAATCTTTATGAGTTAATAAAGTTTGCATAGTAGCATTATAAGGAGCTAAAACAACTTTTGCCTTTGAATTTAATACTATATTAGCTGCTTCTGGATCAAAACCAAAATTTGTATCTTTAATATATGAGGGCATATCAAAACTACCACCCATAATATGAATTTCTTTTACATTTTTATCAAAATTTTTAAAAAGTCTCATAGCAATAGCTATATTTGTAAGAGGACCTATAGCACAAATTGAAATTTTTTTAGGATTTTGCATTATAAGTTCGCCCATTTTCAAAGGAGCATTAGGTATTATATTTTTTATTATTTTAGGTTTTTTTATCGTATCCCAAAGAAATTTTAAATTTTGCTTTTTAACACTATTATCAAGCCTATTGCGCCAAGGTTTCATAGGTTCTTTTAAGGCAGAATCAGCTCCTAAATACACAGGAATATTTAAATTCCAAAGCTTTAAAAAATGCTTTGCTACGCTATAAGCTACAATATTAGATACATTACCACTTACTGTACTTATCATTTCAAGTTTAATTTCTTTAGAGGCTAAAATTAAAGCAAGGGCTAAACCATCATCAGTATTAGCTCCTGCTATACCATTACCTATATCAGTATCCAAAATCAAACGGATCATATAGCATCTTTAATTAAATTTAAATCTCTTCCTCTTGTTTCTGGTGCAAAAAAGGTAGTAACAAACCCTATACCAGCAGTTACAACAAAATAAATTGCTATAGGAATCCAAGTTCCATAATAAGCAAGCAAAAAAGAAGCTATCATAGGTGCACTTCCGCCTGAAAGAATAGAGCCTAATTCTTTTGCAAAAGCCATTTTAGTATAACGGTTTTTAACTCCAAACATTTCAACACCCCACGCTGCTTGAACCCCAAAAATTCCTAAAGATGCTAAAGACATCCCTACGATAATGGTTAAAATTACTATAAGTTCATCTTTGCTATCTAATAACATAAAAGCAGGAAAAGCATATAGCATTAAAAGAAAACAAAAAGTTCTATAAGTTATTTTTCTTCCAAATTTATCACTTAAATAACCTGCTAAAGGAATTATCAAAAATCCAAATAAAGAGGCACTTAAAACTGCTGTTGTAGCTACTGATTTGTCTAAAAGCAAAATCTTAGTAACATAACCTACTATAAAACCTTGTGCTAAATAAGATGGTCCGTTTTCTCCTATTCTTAAACCAACCATAATCCAAAATGCTTTACTTTTTTGCCAAAAAGTTCTTGTATCCTCTTCTAATTCTTTCACATTTTGCGCCCTAATTTTTAACATCTCCTCTTTTTGTTTTGCAAAAACAGGACTTTCTTTGATAAAAATGCGTAAATAAAGAGCAAATAAAACAATCAAAAAACTTCCAATAAAAGGAATTCTCCAACCCCATTCCTTGAAAGATTCATCATCAATTTGCACTACTAAAAGCCATACAAAAGAAGCAAGCAAGGTTCCACTATTAGATCCTAATGCTATAACAGAAGAAACAAGTCCTCTTCTTTTGCTAGGAGCATATTCTCCAAGCATAATAGTTCCACCTGAAAGCTCTGCCCCTGCTCCTAAACCTTGCATAAATCTTAAAATAACTAAACAAATTGGCGCCCAAATTCCTATAATAGCATAACTTGGAATAAAACCTATAAGTGTTGTAGAAATTCCCATCAAAGCAATAGTTATCATCATAATATTTTTTCTTCCGTACTTATCACCTAAATATCCAAAAAATAAAGCTCCTATAGGTCTTGCAATAAAACCTATACCATAAGTAACAAAAGAAAGCAAAAGAGCTATTACTGGAGTTTGTTCTGGAAAGAACACTTCTGAAAAAATAGTTGCTGCAGCCAAACCATAAAGCGCAAAATCAGCATATTCTAAAGCTGTTCCAAGCCAACAAGAAAATATAGCTTTTTTAAAAGCTTTTTTTCCGTCAGGAGTATTAAAATTTTGATCTGCAATACTACAAGCTTGTTTATTTGACATATTTTTCCTTAAAATATAAATTAAAAGATGAAAAAATATACTAATTTTGCTTAAATACCTATTATCAACTTTTAATTTCAACATTTTTCCTAATTTTTAAGTTAAAATTTGAAATAATTAAAAAAATAAATTTCTTAATTAAAGATTTACTCTATGAAAACTTTAACTATAATTGATACATTTGGATTTTTCTTTAGACTTTTTTATGCACTTAAAGGGCTTAAAAACTCTAAAGGTGCCCCTAGTGGCATGATTTCAGGCTTTGCTAATTTTATTTATAATTTAAAAGATGAATATAAAAGTGATTATATTTTATTTGCACTTGATTGTAAAGGTAAAACTTTTAGAAGCGAAATTGATCCAAATTACAAAATCAACCGTACCTCACCACCTGAAGAATTATTAGCACAAATTCCAATTTGTATCGAAATGATTGAAAAAATGGGTTTTATGAGCTATTCTAAAGAAGGTTATGAAGCAGATGATATTATAGCTTCTGTTGTTAAAAAATGTGAAGATAAAGATATTTTTGTACGCATTATTACTCAAGATAAGGATCTTTATCAACTTATAAAAAATGGAAAAGTTAGTATTTATAGTCCTATTTCTAAAAATGATTATAATGAAGAAGCTTGCATGGAAAAATATGGTGTAAAACCTTCACAAATTAGAGATTTTTTAGCTCTTTGTGGAGATAGCTCTGATAATATTCCAGGAGTTAAGGGTATAGGTGCTAAAGGAGCCAAAACTCTACTTGAACAATTTGATAATATAGAAAACATTTATGAAAATCTTATGTTAGTACGTAATGAAAGAAGTCGCACTCTTCTTTTAGAAGGAAAAGAAAATGCTTTTTTAAGTAAAAAGCTTGCTAGTTTAAAAAATGATATTGAAATTCCAAATTTATTAGAAAAATCTGTTTTTAATCAAGAAGAACCTTTACTAAAAATTACAAATATTTTAGAAGAATACGAACTTAATTCTTTGATTAAAAAAATGCAACTAAATCCAAAAAATCAAAATAAAATTTTAAATTTCAAAACGACTTTAATTTTAGATGAAAATCAACTTTTTAATATTTTAGAAAATTTAGATAAAGAAAGTATTATTGCTTTCGATACAGAAACAACCGGTCTTGATACAAAAAAAGCTAAAATAGTTGGATTTAGCTTTTGTTATAATGAAAATGAAGCCTTTTATGTTCCTTTAAATCATAATTATTTGGGAGTAAAAGAACAAATTCCACTTCAAAGCGCAAAAAAAGCTATAGAAATTATTTACAAACATACTATCATAGGACATAATCTTAAATATGATTTTAAAATCATACAAAATAATTTTGATTTAAATCCTCCTCAAAAATATGCTGATACTATGATATTAGCTTGGCTTTTTAATCCTAGCTTAAGAGTAAATATGGATGATTTAGCTTTAAGGCTTTTTGATTATAAGACCTTACATTTTGAAGATATAGTAAAAAAAGGGGAAAATTTTGCGAGTATAGAACTTGATAAAGCTTGTAAATATGCAGCAGAAGATGCTTATATCACTTTAAAACTTTATCTTTATTTTTTAAAAAATTTAGAACCAAAATTATTAGAACTTGCCTATAAAAACGAATTTGATTTTATAAAAGTTATTATAATGATGGAAGAAAATGGTATAAAGCTTAATATATTAGAGCTTGAAAATTTAATGCAACAATTTAGCAAAGAAATAAAAAAAATAAGCGAAGAAATTTATACTTTATGTCAAGATCGTTTTAATCTTAATTCCCCTAAACAAATAGCAGAAGTTTTATTTAACAAACTCAATCTTAATACTAAGAAAAAAAGCAAAACAGGATATTCTACCGATGAAAAAGTTTTAAAAGAACTTATTGATAAACATCCTGCAATAGAAAAGATTTTATCTTATAGAGAACTTGCCAAACTTTATTCAACCTACTGCGAGCCTCTTTTAAAATTAGCACAAAAAGATGAAAATTCAAGAATTTATTCAAGTTTTTTACAAACAGGAACTGCAACAGGACGCCTTTCTTCTAAAGATCCAAATTTGCAAAATATTCCAGCACATGGACAATATGCTAAAGATTATAAATCTTGTTTTATTGCACAAGATGGTTTTAGTTTTATCTCTTTAGATTATTCTCAAATAGAACTTAGAATGCTTGCACATTTTAGTAAAGATCAAAAACTTTTAGAAGCATTTTCAAATGATGAAGATATCCATTCAAAAACAGCTATTATGATATTTGGTGAAAGCAATTATAAAACAAGAAGTATAGCAAAAAGTATTAATTTTGGACTTATTTATGGCATGGGTTATAAAACTTTAAGTGCTAATTTAAAAATTGAAACAAAACTTGCTAAATCTTATATAGAAAAGTATTTTGAAAATTTTACAAGCATTAAAGAATATTTTGAACAAGTTAAAAATGAAGTTAAAAAAAATGGTTTTATTACCACACTCTTAGGTCGTAAAAGATTTTTTAATTTCGAAAATGCTAAAGCTGTGCAAATAGCAATGTATGAAAGAGAAAGTATAAATTCTATTTTACAAGGATCAGCAGCTGATATTATTAAACTTGCTATGATAAAAATTGCCTCAGACTTAGATGAAAATAAAAAACTCATTTTACAAATTCATGATGAACTTATTTTTGAAGTGAAAGATGAATTGTGTGAAAATTTTGTAAAAAAAGCTACTGATATTATGGAAAATATTGTAAAATTAAATGTAAAATTAAAAACTTCATCAAGTATTGCCAAAAATTGGGGAGAACTTAAATAAGGAGAATTGCTAATGGATCTTTCAACCATACTTGGAATGGTACTTGCTATAACAAGTATTTCTGTTGGTGACATACTAGAAGGGGGAAACCCTTTACATGTTATTCACCTTTCTTCATTTCTTATCGTGATGCCAACTGCTGCATTTTGTGCAATGACTTCTACTCACAAAAAAATAGTTAAGGCTGCTTATAAAGAATTAAAAGTAGTTTTTAAAGGTTCAGGGGTTAATCTTTCAGAAAGAATCGCTCAACTTATAGAATTTGCTATTATAGCAAGAAGAGATGGTCTTTTGGCTTTAGAGTCAAAAACCAATGAAATTGAAAATGAATTTTTAAAAAATGCTATGATGATGCTAGTAGATGGAAAAAGTTTTGAAGAAATAAAAGAAAGTATGGAAATTCAAACCGAACAACTTGAAGAACATTATAAAGAATGTGCAGAATACTGGATAGTATTTGGAGAAACTTGTCCAACTATGGGATTAGTTGGAGCAGTATTTGGACTTATATTGGCACTTAAACTTCTTGATGATCCTCAAGCAATGGCTGCTGGTATTTCAGGAGCTTTTACCGCAACAGTTACAGGAATTTTTGGAGCATATGCTCTTTTTGCTCCTTGGGGTAGAAAAATGAAAGCTAACGGTATGGATTTGGTTAAAGAACAAATTGTAATCACTGAAGCTATTAAAGGTATAGCAGAAGGGGCTAATCCTAGAGATTTAGAAGCTAAACTCTTTAATTTTCTAAGTCACGATGATCCTAAAATTTCACAATTTGACAAAGGTTAAAAATGGCAAAAAAACATAAATGCCCAGAATGTCCAGCAGGTGAAAAATGGGCTGTTCCTTATGCTGATTTTTTAAGTTTACTTTTAGCACTTTTTATAGCTTTATGGGCAATTTCAAAATCAAATCCAGCAAAAGTTGAGGCTTTAAAAACAGAATTTATCAAAATTTTTGATTATACTACAACTCAAACCATACAAGAAGAAAGCAAAAATCAAGAAAAATATAAAGGAGCAGCAAAAATAGAAAGTGATGAAATAGAAGCTTTAAAACAAAGAATAACAACTCAACAAGATACCATTAAAAAACTTCAAGCTGCTTTAGATCAATCAAATAATGAAGTCGCCTTAAATCTTCCTTCTAAAATCTTATTTCAAAGAGGGAGTGCTGAAATTGTATCTGCTGATATAAAAGATTATTTAAAACGTATGGCACAACTCGCTCTTAATTTACCTCCGCAAACGAAAATTGAAATTAGAGGCTATACAGATAATAGTGATACCATATTAAGAAGTTTTGATTTAGGTTACGAAAGGGCCCAAAGTGTCTTAAAATATTTTATTGATGGTGGAGTTAATATAAAAAATTTAAGTGTAAAAAGCTATGGCTTTAATGAACCTTTACAAAATAATCCTACTACTTTAAATAATAATAGAGTTGAAATTTATTTTAAAGTTGATAGCGATAATGAAGCTGCGCAAAAATCTATACTTGAACTTATTCATAGACCAAATTAATTTTTAGAATTAATTTGGTTTGAAAGTCTACTTTTATTGTTAGAATTATAAACAAATCCTAATACTTCAGCTACAGCCTTAAATAATTCTCTAGGAATTAGATCGTTTATATCACAAACTTTATAAAGTTCTCTTGCTAAAGGAGGATTTTCATAAACAACAACATTATTTTTATAAGCAATTTCTTTAATCCTTAAAGCTAAAAAATCAATACCTTTTGCCACAACTCTTGGAGCTTGTTCTTTGGTTGAATCATAACGAATTGCAACAGCATAATGAGTAGGATTTGTTATAACAACATCAGCACCTGCTACATCTTGTACCATACGACGACGTGCTGTCTCCATTTGAATACGACGAATTCTTGCTTTAACTTGCGGATCCCCCTCCATTTGTTTATATTCATCTTTGATTTCTTGCTTACTCATTCTAAGACTTTTAAAATACTGAAAACGCACTAAAAATACATCTAAAACAGCAATAATCATAAAAGCAATAATTACAATAGCAGCTAAAATAACAGCCTTATCTCTTAACCAAATAAGCTGATTAGTGATATTATAAAGTTCAACCTTTGGAAGTTCTTTTACAAATTGAAGCAACACTATAAAAGCTATAGTGAAAACAACACTAACTTTTAAAATAATTTTAACACTTTCTAATAATTTTTTTAAAGAAAAAAGATTTTTAATACCTTTTAAAGGATTAATTTTTCCTAAATTTGGCATAATAGGTTTTGTTGTAAAAACAAAACCAAATTGCATAACATTTCCTAGAACACCTGCAACCATAATGCTTAATACTATAGGAGCAAGCATTATTAAAACTTCAAAAATACTTTTAATCATAATTGCTTGAATTATTCTAAGATCAAGTTCAACTCCAATAAAACTTTGATAATATCTATATAAATTAACTATTCTTTCACCTAAAAAACCCATTAAAAATAGAGTAATAGCTACAGCAACAATTAAACTTATAACCGCAGAAGCGTCTTGACTTTTAGGAACATTCCCTTCTTTTCTGGCATCTTCAATCTTTTTGGACGTGGGTTCTTCTGTTTTTTCTTGATCTTCACCCGCCATAAATTCTCCTATTTATTAAACCTAATAAATTTTAAATAACCTATACTTGATAAAATTTATATTTAATGATTATATTAAAAAATATTTTTAAACTAACAAAATTCATAAAAGTTTATTTTATATTAAATTCTGATTTTTAAATAAGTAAGATATAAGATTAATTTTAAAATATATAAATAAAAAATTCCCCTTCTTAAAGGGGAAAGATTAATTAAAGTTTATTTTCGTTTTTATTAAGATAATCAGCAACACCTTTAGGATTTGCTTTCATACCTTCATCACCTTTATTCCAGCCTGCTGGACAAACTTCGCCGTGCTCATTTGTGAAAAGCATAGTATCAACCATTCTAATCATTTCATCGATATTTCTTCCAAGTGGTAAATCATTAATTACCGCATGACGAACTGTTCCATCAGCATCTAAAAGGAAAGATCCGCGAAGTGCTACAGCTTCTGCATATAATACATCAAAATTTCTAGCTATTTGTTTAGTTAAATCAGCGACTAAAGGAAATTTAACTTGGCCAATACCACCTTGATTTACTGGAGTATTTTTCCAAGCAAAATGCGAAAATTCATTATCACCAGAAATTCCAATTACTTCAATTCCTCTATCTTTAAATTCTTGATATCTCTTATCAAATGCAATGATTTCAGAAGGACATACAAAAGTAAAATCTTTTGGATAAAAAAATACAACAGCACCTTTTGGTCCTATATTTTTATAAAGATTAAAATCTTCTACTATTTCATTATTTCCTAAAACTGCTGGAGCAGTAAAATCTAAAGCTTTTTTTGTAACTATCATTTTTTTCTCCTAAATAATAAATTTTATTGATAGCAAAATTATATCGTTTAAATCTTTAAATATTTTTGAAATAAACATTATAATGTTGATTTTTAATAAATATTATCAATAAGTAGTAAATTTTGATTATCAAAAAAATAAGTTTTTAAGAATAATATGATAAAATTCTAATTATTTATATTGTTTAATTAAGGAGAAAAAATGGCAGTAAAAATTACAGATATTTGTATTGCATGTGGTTCTTGTATTGATGAATGTCCGGTTTCAGCAATAGTTGATGATGCTAGCAATCCTAACAATGAAGATAGTTATTATGTATATGCAAATAAATGCGTTGAATGTGTAGGTTACAATGATCAACCAGCCTGTGCAAGTGCTTGTCCTACAGATGGATGTATAGTTTGGAGTGATATTCAAGAAGGACAACCAAGTCGCAGTGAAATAAGTGCAAGTATGAGAGATGGAAGCACCCCTGTATTTGCATAAAAAATAAAAAATTGATAAAGTATAAATTAAATAAAATTTTAGAATAATTTAAGTATAATCATAGCTTTTTAAAATAAATTGTGGAGAATACTTTGATTCAAAAAACTTTATCAATTATTAAACCAGATGCAGTTAAAAAAAATGTAATAGGTAAAATTCTTGATCGTTTTGAAAGCAATGGCTTAAAAATTGTTGCAATAAAAAAAATTCAATTAAGTCAAAATCAAGCTGAAGAGTTTTACCAAATTCATAAAGATAGACCCTTCTTTAAAGATCTAATTAAATTTATGATTAGTGGGCCTGTAGTTGTTTCTGTTTTAGAAGGAGAAAACGCCGTATTTAAAAACAGAGAGCTAATGGGAGCAACCAATCCAAAAGAAGCTAAAGCTGGAACTATAAGAGCTGATTTTGCTGAAAATATTGATGCAAATGCTGTACACGGAAGTGATAGCTTAGAAAATGCAAAAATTGAGATTGATTTTTTCTTTAAAGCTGATGAAATTTATTAATGAAGATTTATTTTTCTAAAATTCATACAACACCTTATCCTTTCAAATTAGACCTTGAAAATGTAGTTTTTGAAGGAGATATGGTAAAAATAAATGCTAAAATAGTAAAAATAAATGCTATAATAAGAGGTTTTATTTATAAACCTTGTGATAGTTGTGGCGAAGAAACAGAATTTTCTTTTAATGAAAAACTAGAGCTATTTGCAAGTGATGGTATTTTTAAGGATTTAGCAAATGAACTTAGCAATACTATCGAATTCTTTGACTCTCAAATTGATTTAATGGAAATTGCAATTGGAGAGATTGAAACATATTTTAGTGATTATTTTTATTGTAATAAATGTAAAAATTAAAAAGGAGAAAAAATGGCAGTACCTAAAAGAAGAGTAAGTAAAACACGTGCAGCAAAACGCAGAACACACTATAAAGTAGTTCTTCCGATGCCTATCAAAGACAAAGATGGAAGTTATAAAATGCCTCATCGTGTTAATCCAGTTACCAAGGAATACTAATATTTATGATAAACATTGCAATTGATGCAATGGGTGGAGATTTTAGAGAAAAACCTATTATTGAAGGTGTAATAGAAGCTTTAAATGTAAAGCCTTTTAATGCAATCTTGGTAGGTCAATCTAAAATTTTAAAGCCTTTGATTCCGCAACATTTAGAAAAATACATTCAATATGAAGAGGCAAACGAAATTTTCTCTATGGAAGAAAATGCAACAGATGTTTTAAAACGAAAAGAAACAACCATTTATAAAGCTATAGATCTTGTTAAACAAGGCAAAGCAAAAGCGATTGTTTCAGCAGGACATAGTGGTGCAACTATGTCTTTAGCGACTTTAAAACTAGGAAGGCTTAAAAATGTTTTAAGACCTGCTATAGCAACTTTAATGCCGAATATTAAAACAAATACTTTAATTTTAGATGTCGGTGCAAATACTGATTGTAAAGTTGAAAATCTATTTCAATTTGCAATAATGGGTGAAATTTATGCTAAAGAAATCATGAAAGTTAAAAAACCAAAAATTGCCCTTATTTCTAATGGAGAAGAAGAAGGTAAAGGCAATGAACTTACAAAAGAAGCTCATCAATTTATGAAACAAATTCCAAACTTTGTTGGAAATGCTGAAGGTAGAGATATTTTTAATGGAAGTATTGATGTTTTAGTTTGTGATGGTTTTAATGGTAATATCATTCTTAAATCCTGTGAAGGTGTTGCAACTGCTATATTTCAAATATTAAAATCAGAAATTAAAAAATCTTTGATTTCAAAATTGGGAGCTTTACTACTTAAAAATTCTTTTTATAGACTTAAAAAGCGTATTGACTGGCAAGAATATGGTGGAGCGCCATTATTAGGTGTTGATGGTTGTGTTATTATAAGCCATGGAAAAAGTGATTCTAGAGCAATTAAAAATGCAATTTTTCAAGCCATTAACTTTAGTGAATTAAATATTAATCAAGTTATAGAAAATGAACTCTCAAAATATAGTTAATAAAGCATCTTTACGTAGTATAGCAGCTTATATACCTGAAAAGATTTTAAGCAATTTTGATCTTGAAAAAATAGTCGATACCTCAGATGAATGGATAACAAGACGCACAGGAATTAAAGAAAGACGTATTGCTAGTGATAATGAGCAAACAAGTGATCTTGGAACCAAAGCAGCATTAAAAGCTATAAAAAGAGCAAATTTAAATCCCAATGATATTGATGCTATTTTAGTAGCAACTCTAAGTCCTGATTACTTTGCTATGCCCTCAACTGCTTGCAAAATAGCTTCAAATTTAGGGCTTAAAAATATAACAGCTTTTGATATTTCAGCTGCTTGTACAGGCTTTATTTATTTATTAGAACTTGCAAAAGCTATGGTTGAAAGTGGTGCCAAAAAAAATGTTTTAATTATAGGCGCAGAAAAAACAAGTTCTATCATTGATTATAAAGATAGAAGTATTTGTATTTTATTTGGAGATGGAGCTGGAGCTGGAATTATAAGTCTTGATTGCAATAACTCTATCATTGATGTTCATACTTCAAGTAATGGTGATTATGGTGATCTTTTAATGACTAAACGTTCACAAAAGTCAAGCATAAGTAGCCCGCTTTGTATGAGTATGAAAGGAAATGAAGTTTTTAAAATAGCTGTTAATACTTTAAGTAATGATGTTATAGAAATTTTGAAAAAAAATAAACTCAAAGCAAGTGATATTGATCTTTTTATACCTCATCAAGCAAATTTACGTATTATTAAAGCTGTACAAGAAAAACTAAATTTAGAAGATGATAAATGTGTTATATGTGTACAAAAATATGGAAATACCTCAGCTGCTTCTATACCTATGGCTATGAATGATGCTTATGAAGAAGGACGTCTTAAAAAAGGAAATTTAATACTACTTGATGCTTTTGGAGGTGGTTTTACTTGGGGTTCTGCCTTACTTAAATTTGGTGGCGAAAATTATTAAAATTTTTCATTTAAAAATAATATTCTTCAATAAAACAATAATAAATTCAATTTTTTAAATTGTATTTTTTTTAAAAATACAATTTAAAAAACTTTACATAAAAAACTAAAAAATTGTATAAAAATTTAACTTTTTAAATCTATTTTTAAATAGCTTTTATATTAAAATCAAATTTAATAGCTATTGGAGTTTTTTTATGGTAATATATTTGAAATAGCTATTTCAAATTATCAATATAACTGCGCATATTTTTTCATAAA
The DNA here is from genome assembly GCF_016598975.1 of Campylobacter sp. 2018MI34. NCBI lineage: Bacteria > Pseudomonadati > Campylobacterota > Epsilonproteobacteria > Campylobacterales > Campylobacteraceae > Campylobacter > Campylobacter sp. 2018MI34. The sequence continues at coordinate 13,795 of NZ_JAENKS010000009.1, read as the reverse complement.
TTCTTTCATAAAATCACACAAAATTTTAACCTGATCTAAAGTTATAGCATTATAAATACTTGCACGAATTCCACCTAAAAGTTTATGACCTTTAAGTCCTAAAAGATTGTTTTGTTCTGCTTCTTTTAAAAATATAGGAAGTAAATTCTCATCTTTTATGTTAAAACTTACATTCATTAAAGATCTATCTTTATTTTGAGCATAAGCTTTATAAAAACCTTCGCTTTCATCTATGATCTTATATAAAAGATTTGCTTTTTCTAAATTTTTTTTATAAATTACATCAAGACCCCCTTGTTTTAAAAGCCATTGCATTTCAAGGTTAAAAATATAAATGGCAAAATTACAAGGAGTGTTAAATAAAGAATTATATTCTGAATGAATGCTATATTTTAACATACTTGGCAAATTTTTATTTTTACTTCGCTCTAGCATATCTTTACGAATAAAAATACAAGACAAACCTGAAATTCCAGCATTTTTTTGAGTTCCTCCATAAAAAAGAGCAATATTGGAAAAATCTATTTTTCTAGAAAAAAAATCGCTTGAAGCATCGATAATTAAAGGACATTTTGTTTTTGGATATTCTTTATATTGTGTTCCATAAATAGTATTATTTGAGCAAATATAAGCATAATCAGCATCATCACTAAAACTTACCTTTGGTATATAAGAAAAATTTTCTTCTTTACTTGAAGCAACGACTTTAAGATTAACACCTAAAATTCTAGCCTCATTAATAGCTTTTTGAGTCCAAATTCCAGTATTTACATACTCACAAATTCCACCTAAATATAAATTCATAGGAATCATAGCAAATTGCAAACTTGCTCCTCCGTGTAAAAACAAAACTTCATAATTATCATTTAAACCATAAAGTTCTTTAGCCATTTTCATAGCATTAAAATGAATTTCTTCAAAAACACTACTTCTATGACTAAACTCCATAATAGAAAAACCAAGCCCTTTATAATCAAGTAAATTTTCATTGGCTTCTTTTATAACTTCTAAAGGTAAAGTTGAAGGTCCTGCACTAAAATTAATTTTTCTCATATTTTTCCTTTATAAAATTTGTGCTTCTTTTCTATCATCTTGAGAATTTAAAATTATTTTATCATTTTGTTTTAAATCTTTTAAATTCATTATTTTGCCATCTTTTTCAATGCTAACTAAATTTTTACTTTTTTGAAAAAAAGATTTATGTTGTTTATAAGAATTTTCTATTTTTTCTAAATTCAAATAAGCAATATTTAATTTATTTTTTATAGAAAAAAACAATTGTTGTTTTAAATGATTGCTTTGATTGATTTTTTGAAAGATTAAAGTACTTAAAGAATTAGCCTTTAATATTTTTTCTAAATTTAAAAGCTCTAATTCTAAATTTTTAAATTTTGTTTGTAAAAGAGATTTTAATTGTTGCATTTTAAAATCTAAATCTTGCTCTAAATCCATTCTCGATGGAATAAGCAAATCTATAGCTGCACTAGGAGTTGGTGCTCTAAGATCCGCAACAAAATCACTAATTACATAATCAATTTCATGTCCAACGGCTGAAATAATAGGTGTTTTTGCTTTAAAAATTTCTCTAGCCAAATTTTCATCATTAAAGCAAAAAAGATCTTCTCTACTTCCTCCACCTCTTGCAATAATTAAAACATCAAGTTTTTTTACATCCGCTTTTTTTAAAGCATTTATTAATGAAGCAGGGGCTAAATTTCCTTGTGTTAAAGCATTAAAAATATAAATTTTTGCTAAAAAATAAGATTTTTGCTCTATTATTTTTAACATATCCTCTAAAGCTGCTGAAGTAAAAGAGCTTATAATACCTATTTTTAAAGGAAATTTAGGTAATTGTTTTTTATACTTTATATCAAATAAACCTTCATTATTTAAACGCTCCTTTAAAGCTAAAAATTTTTCTTCTAAATCACCAAAACCTATTTTTCTAATACTATTAGCTATGAATTGATAACGTCCGCTTTGAGAATATAAACTAAGACTTCCAATTAATTCTAAAGAATCTCCAACTTTAGGTATAAAACTTAATTTTAAATTTTCCCATTTAAAGATTACACAAGAAATACTTGAATTTTCATCTTTAAGTTCAAAATACCAATGCCCTGAAGAATGCATGGTAATTTTTGATAACTCTCCACTTAAAATAATATTTTCAAAATGAGTTTCAAGTAAAGCTTTAGCTTTTATATTAAGTTCGCTTACGGTCATTTTTTTGCCACAAACATAGAGCTAATACCAAAACTAAAATTTTTAATTTTTACTATTTTAAAACCGACTTCTTGTAATTCTTTAGCTAATTCTTGCTCACTTAAAAAATGATCAATTGAATTAGGCAAATATTCATAAGCACTCTTATTTTTACTTAAAAAACCACCTAAAATAGGTAAAATATTTTTAAGATAAAAATCCCTAAAAAAAGATAGAAGACCTTTTTTTTCCTGTTTGCTAAATTCTAAAATTAAAAATAAACCATCTTTTTTAAGAACCCTAAAAAACTCTTTTAAAGCTTTTTTCCTTTCAACAACATTTCTAATCCCATAACTTATACTCATAATATCAGCACTCTCATCCTCTAAAGGTAAATCTTGTGCAAAAGCTTTTATAAATAAAATTTCTTTATATTTTTCTCTTGCAATTTTTAACATACCTTCACAAGGATCAATACCTATAATTTTAGAAATTTGTTTATTAAGTTTTAAAGCTTCTTGTTGCCAAATATTAATCATATCAGCAGTTCCACAAGCAACATCAACAATATTTAAATCTATTTTATTATAATTTTTTAAAACATAATTACAAGCCTTTTTGCGCCAAGTTATATCAATACCAAAACTTAAAATTCTATTTGCTTTATCATAACTAGGAGCAATTTCGTTAAACATTTGAACAATTTTCTCTTGCTTTTGCATTTTATTCCTCATTAATTTATATGGAAATCTTTTATTTAATAAATAACTATTATAATTAAAAAATTTTAGCACTTTTTTAATTAGTATTTATTTTTTTATAAAAAATCTTAGTTAAGCAAAAATTATCTAAATTTAACAAAAATTAATTGTATTAAAAATTATAGATAAAACAGATAGATTTAACAATTTTAAGAGTGTAAAATTTTAAGAATAATTATTTAATTTTAAATCAAGATTTCTTTATAAGATATTGGAAATTACTTAAGCAATTCCAATAAATTTAAAGACATTTTTTACAACCATCAACATAAGCACAAATTGCTAAATGATTTATAATATTGCCAATCTTTTTTTCTAAATGTTCTTGATACTCTTTAAGATTTGAATCTTTAAAATTTAAATCTTCTATATTACTACATTTAGAACATATAATATGTATATGTTCTTCCTCATAAATATCATAGCAAGTTTTTTGATTGGCTACATTTATTTCAACCACTAAACCTTGTTCTTGTAAAGTATTTAGATTTTTATAAACAGTCGCCAAAGAAATAGATGGATATTCTTTTTTAATCTCTTCATAAAGTTCTTCTATATTTGGATGTTCATGACGTTTTAAAATTTTTAAGACGCAAAGTCTTTGTGGTGTTGCTTTAAGTTCATGTTTTTTCAGCATTTCTAACAATTCCATAATCTCCACCTCGAAAAATTTATAAATGATAATTATATAATAAAATCATTAAAACAAGTTTATATTTATTAAATAATATTTTTTATTAAATAATAAACTAAATATAATTTAAAACATTCTTTGTTAAAGAGTTAATATCAAGTTGTAATTCTTTTTCTATATCAAAAAGTTTTCCATGTTCTATAAATTTATCTTTATATTCAAAACTGATAAGTTTAATATTTAAATCATTTTCTTGTATAAAAGTATTCAATAAACTTCCTACACCACCTATTTTATTATTTTCTGAAAATACAAACCATATTTTAGTTTTTTGTGCAAGTTTTTTAAGCAATTCCTCATCTAAAGGTTTAGCAAAAATTAAGTCAATTAAATTGACATTTTTTTGATTATTTTGAAGATTTTTTAAAACACACCAAGCTTTTCCAACACCTTGACCATAACCTAAAAAAGCAATTTCACTTTCATTTTCAATGAGCCATTGAGCTTTAGCTAATTTTATTTCACATGCTTTAAATTCATTATCTAAAATAAAACTTCCTCTAGGATAGCGAAAAGCTATAGGACCTTTATGATGATAAGCATATTCCATAATTTTTATCATCATAGCCTCATCTCTTGGGGCAATAAGCGTTAAATTAGGTAAAGGTGACAAAAAGCTAATATCAAAAACTCCTTGATGAGTTTCTCCATCTTCACCTACAATTCCAGCTCTATCCATAGCAAAAATAACATTTAAATTCAAAATAGCACAATCATGAATTATTTGATCATATGCACGCTGTAAAAAAGTACTATAGATAACTATAAAAGGTTTAAAACCTTCTTTTGCCATAGCTGCCATAGAAGTAACAGCGTGTTGTTCTGCAATAGCAACATCCCAAAATCTTTGAGGATATTTTTCTATAAGTTTATCAAGTCCTGTTCCACTAGGCATAGCAGCAGTAACTCCGACTATATTTTCATATTTATCTGCTAACTCCAGTAAATTTTGGCTAAAAATTTCGGTAGCACTTTTTTTATCTTGTTTTTTAATACTTTCTCCATTTTCTATATTAAAAGCACTTACTCCATGCCACTTAGCATGTCTTCCTTCGGCTAAAGAATAACCTTTGCCTTTTATAGTTTGTGCATGAATAACACAAGGTTTTTTTATAAGTTTTGCTTGTTTTAAAGCACTAATAAGCTCATTTAAATTATGTCCATTAATCGGACCTATATATTCAAGTCCTAATTCTTCAAATAAAAGTCCTGGAGTAATTAATTTAAAGCTTTCTTCAAAGCGTTTTGCCATATAAGTTGCACTATCTGGCAAAAAATCAAGCATTTTTTCTACTCTTTTTTTAAATTTTTGATAAAACTGCGTTGCCATTGCCTGAGAAAGATATTTAGAAATAGCTCCTATTGGCTTTGAAATACTCATTTCATTATCATTTAATATAATAACACAAGGGTATTTTCTATCACCTAATTCATTTAAAGCCTCATATGCCATCCCAGCACTTAAAGCTCCATCTCCAATCAAAACTACCGGCAAACGATCTTCATTTTTTAATTTTATAGCCTTACAAGCTCCAATAGCCAAAGAAATCGAGGTGCTAGAATGTCCAGCAATAAAATAATCTCCTTCATTTGGTTTAGTATATCCACTAAGTCCTTTAAATTGACGTAAGGTGTGAAAAATACCTTCTTTTCCACTTAAAAGTTTATGAGCATAGGATTGGTGAGAAACATCAAAAATAAAGGGATCTTTATTATGATCAAAAACTACATGCATTGCGATACTAAGTTCTACAACACCTAAATTTGAGCTTAAATGTCCTCCATTTTTTGAAACTACCTCTATAATTTTTTCTCTTAAATTAGAAGCAAGTTCTTCAAGTTCTTTGATATTTAAATTTTGAAGTTCTTTATGAGTATAGTACAATCTCTTACTCATTATTAATCATTCTTTTAATTTTTTCTAATCTTTGATTGAGACTTGATTCTATATTTCCTAAATCACTTAGTATTACAACACTTCCTTTAGAAATTGCATCATCTAAAGTAATTTTAATATTAAGATCATTTTTAAATTCAGATTTTAAATAATCATAATCATTGCAATTTACTCTAATATCTATTTCTCCAGCACCTTTTAATTCTGAAATCAAATCTTTTGCTAAAGAATAAGCAATTTTAGAAGAATTATCCTCTACTTCTTTTAAAATTACTTCTTTGGCAATATCAATTGCAGTATCTGCTAATTCTTTTTTATTTTTTTCTATAAATGAATCTAAATTTTTACTTGCCTCATCAAGTTTTAAAATACTTTTTAAATACCTTTCTTTTAATTCGTTTAATTCCTTTTCAAATTCCATTTTAGCATTATTATAACCTTCTTGTGTAAATTTTTCTTTTGCATTTTCAAGTTCAGAATTTAGGCGATTGTTAAATTCATTTTCTTGATTTTCAATTTGCATTTGGAGTTTAATAATATTACTTGACATTTCATCTGTTTTTTTAAGCAAATCCTCTACAAAACTTGGTTGAAAATCAATTTGTTTTTCTTCGGTAGTTTCATTATCTTTTAAAATAGTCTGAGTTTGCTCTTCTTTAAAGGTTATTTCATTCTCATTTTTAATTTCATTATTTGTATTGATATGAGATTTTTCTTGTTCGTTGTTAAATTCGGATATAACTTTAAATCTGTAACCTTCAACAACATGTTGTTCATTATCTTTTTTAGAAATTACATTACTACGATTTGTCATATTATTCCTATTCTATCATTTCATCTGCATCACCTGTTTGTATTAAACCTTGTTCTGCTAATTTTTGTACCACTTCAACTACTTTTCTTTGTGCTTCTTCAACATCTTTTACTCTTACAGCTCCTAAAAATCCCATTTCTTCCAAGAATGCTTCGCTAGCTCTTGAGGACATATTAGAAAGAAATTTTTGCTTTAATTCTTCACTTGCACCTTTTAAACCTATCATTAAATCTTTTTTATCAGCAACTTTTAAAATTTCACGAATTGCATTAGTGCTAAGTTTGCTAATATCATCAAAAGTAAACATAAGCTCTTTAATAGTTTCAGCTAAACGCTCATCACTTTGCTCAATATAAGTAATGGTAGATTTACTTGCTTTTTGTCCTAAGCGATTGAGTACTTCAGCTACAGCTCTTGGACCACCTACCTCAACTTTATAAGAAGTAAGACTTTCAAGCTTGCTTTCAAGTACTGCAGAAACTCTTTTAATAATACTTGGAGAAATATCACCAAGATTTGCCATTCTAATTACAACTTCAGCTCTTAACTCATCACTAAAATACTCTAAAGTTTCAGCTGCATGGATCGAGTCCATATGAGCCAAAATAAGAGCAATAGTCTGTGGATGTTCTTTTGTGATAAAATCAGCAAGTTGTTGTGGTTTAATTTGCGCCAAATAAGCAAAATTCTGGTTATTCTCCATACTTTTAGTAAGTTTTTCGAGAATTTTATTGGCAATATCTGGACCAAAGGTGCGAAAAAGTATTTCTTTTGCATATTCTAAACCACCGCTTTTTATATATTGATTTGATTGAAGTAAGGTATAAAATTCTTCTAAAACTGCTGTAGCTACAGATCTATCAACATTTTTTGCCATAGCTATATATCTTGAAATTTCAGTAATAACATCAATTTCCATATGCGAAAAGACAGCCGTTGTAGCATCTTCTCCGAGCTGAATTAAGAAAATAGCTACTTTTTCAGGCATAGATAAATCATCATAAATCATTTTTTGTTCTTCACTAAGCTTTATCATCACATATCCTTTTCGCTAAATTCAGAATCATTTTGAACTAAATTTTGAAGCAAAGCGGCAATTTCTTCACTTTTATCATTTACAATTCCTCTTAATTTTTCAAGTAAAACTTCGTATTGGATAGAATCTTCATTAAAATTATCACCAAAACCAAGTTGTTCTTCAACTTTTTTCCTTGCCGCATTGAATTTCTCAATAGCATCTTCTGCTTCATCTAATACCAAACCAGGAGCTTGTTGTTGCTCTTCTGGGGTTGCATCTTCGAGCATTTTTTGCATAAATGGCCCAATAACTTTTTTGTAAAAGATAAAAAGTAAAATAGCTGCAATAAAATATTTAACAGGTGGGATAAATGGCTCGATAAAACGTGAATAAAAAGTTCTAACTTTACTTTCCACTTTAACGGATTCACGATGAAAAGGTAAATTTCTAACTACAACAATATCGCCTCTTGCAGCATTATAATTAATAGCACTTTGTACCAAACTTTCTATATTTCTAAGTTCTACATCGCTTAAAGGCACATACTCATTTTGAACATTACCATTTTGATCAACAACCTCTTTATATTTTCCATCAATTGCAACAGCTGCTGAAGTTCTAATAATAGTGGCAAATTGTTTTTTAGTATTAGTTATTGTTTTAGATAATTCATTATTAGTTGTTACTTGATTCTTTTTATAAAGCTCTGTTTGACCTTTATTATCAAGCCCTTGAACTGGACCTATATTAGATACAGCACCTGGAACTCCTTGAATTTCTGGTTCTTTTCTACCTTCTCTTTGTTCTTCCAAGGTTTGCTCACTTCTAACTATAGGGTTTGGATCATAAATTTCACTTTGAGATTCTTTTTTAGAAAAATCAAAATCTATATTTACATTAACTTCTATTTTATCAGTTCCGCCAGCAAAAGGAGCCAAAGTTGATATAATTTTTTCTTCCAATTCTCTTTCTTGATCTCTTTTATATCTAACTTGTGCAGCAATTACATCACTCTCATAAGCTTCTAGTTCATCCAAAGGAGCTCCACTTTGATCACTAATTCTTACATTTTCTTTGGTAAGCTTTGGAACTGCAGCTGAAATAATATTTTTTATCCCATCAATTTGTTTTCTTGTAAGTTTTAAACCTTCTTTAATATTAAGTACAACAGAAGCAGTGGGTGGAGTTTGTCTTTCAGTAAAAACACTCTCTTTCGGAAAAGCTATATGCACAACCGCTGATCTTATAGGTTCTAAAGTTTCAATAGTTCTAGCAAGTTCTCCTTCAATTGCTCTTTGATATTTAACTTTTTGTTCTTCATTGGTGGCACCAAATTGTTGTTGGTCAAAAGCTTCAAAACCTACACGACTATCCTTAATAAGGCCTTCAGATGCAATAATCATCCTTTGTCTATAAACCTGATCTTGGGGAACTAAAATTGTATTTTCATTTTGCAAACGATAAGGAACACCATTTTGCTCCAATTTTGAAACAATAGCAGCAGATGAACTTGGTTTTACATTTTCAACCAAAATAGCATAGCCATCTGAAGTAGCACTTCCTGAGTTACGATATAAACTTAAAAAAACTAAAAATCCAACCACTACAACAATAGAAGCTGCTATAACTATACGTTGTTTACGGCTTAAATTTTGATAAAGTTGTCCAATTTGATGGAACATATTTTTAAAATCCATATGCAACCTCAATAAATTTACAAATAACTATTCATTTATCTAAACTGAAAATTATATTACAAAAATTTAAAAAATAATTTTATTGTATCAAAAATCAATTAAGAGTTTAATAAAATCTTAATCTAAATTTTGTATTTGTTTTGATATTATAAAAATTTCTTTATAAATACTTTTAATCATTTTTGCATCTAAAAATTTATATTTAGTATTTTTAAGACGCTCTAAAATATCTTCCTCTCTTTTAAAATCACAAATCTCCTTAGCCTTACTCTGTTTTATCTTGCCTATTTTTTTAACATAAGACATTCTTTTATCAAGTAAATATAAAATTTTATCATCTAAAGTATCAATTTTTGCTCTTAAGTCATTTAAATCTTGCATTTTAAATCCTCTAAAAATTCTAAAACGCTAGGATAAATTTTATCAAGTAAGTTTATATTAATTCCTTTAGTATCACTAATTTTACCGCTTAAAACCAAAATACATTTCATATTTAAACTCTTAGCTTTTACTAAATCTCCTATAAAATCATCACTTATAATACAAACATCCTTAAAACTAATTTTTTGATTTTGTTTTTGAATAAGCCTTAAAGCTTCTTTATAAAAAGATAAACTAGGCTTTCCAACTACTTCATACTTAAAATTTATAGCATTTTTAAGCATAGCCATAATACTACCTATACCTGGATAAAGCCTATTATCTTTTTTATAAATACTTGTTTCATGCATAGCAATTACTTTAATATCTTTTTTAATAAGTTCTATCATACTAGCAAAATCTTTAAATTTAAAATCATCATAACTAGAAATCAATAAAGCTTCAGGATGATTAAAATCAATTTTATAACCTAAAATTTCAAGATTTTGTAAAAATTCAATAGCCCCAAAAGCTGCAATCTTACAAGGTTTTAAAAGATCTTTTAAAACACAGAAAGGATCAATATAAGCATTATCTTTAATAGCTAAACCTTTTTGCCTTAAAATTTGCAAAAAATCAAGCTTTTTTGTGTTATTAGTAATGATAATATAAGGTATATTTTGTAAATTTAAAAAACTAATTAACTCTTTAGCACCAGAAATTAAAGTTTTGTCTTTATCTGATAGTAAAGTGCCTTGAACATCTAAAAAAAACATTTTTTTAATCTTTTAAAAATTTTTCCTCTAAAGCTATTTGATCTTCAAAAGTCTCTCTTTGGCGTATCATTCTTACTTTGCCCTCTTCTAAAGCTAGCTCACAAACACGATTTCTAGTATTATAATTACTACTCATACTAAATCCATAAGCGCCCGTATCTTTAATCACTAAAATATCACCACTTTGTGTTTGCTCTAACAATCTATCTTTTGCAAAAAAATCTCCACTTTCGCAAATTCCACCTACAATATCACAAAGACTTTTTTCTCCTTGATTGTAAGGCATAATAATTTCGTGATATGCTTCATATAAACTAGGGCGTATTAAATCATTCATTGCCCCATCTACTATCACAAAACGTTTTGTCTTATTATATTTTTCATAAAGAATAGAGCAAACAAACTCTCCACTTTTTGCCACTAAAAAACGACCCGGTTCCATTCCTATAGTTACATCAAGTCCATTAAGTTTTGCCAAAATTCCTTGTGCATATGAATAAAGATCTGGTTTTAAATCATCTTTTTCATAAGCAACACCAAGTCCTCCGCCTATATCAAAAAATTTAATATCAATTTTTAAAGCTTTTAATTCTCTTACAAGTTTTGCAACAATTTCTGCAGCTTCATAAACAGGAGAAAGATCTAAAAGTTGAGATCCTATATGAAAATGTATTCCTATAGGATCTAAGTAAGAAGATTTCTTAGCATAAAGATACATTTTTTTAGCCTGCTCTAACTCTACTCCAAACTTATTTTCATTCAATCCAGTAGAAATATAAGGATGGGTTTTTGCATCTACATCAGGATTAACACGAATACTAATTCTTGCTTTTATATCAAGTTTTTTGGCTACTTTTTCTAAAAGTAGCATTTCAGCTTCACTTTCTAAATTAATATATAATATATCATAATTTAAAGCTTCTTTAAGTTCTTCTTCGGTTTTTGCTACACCGCTAAAAATAATCTTATAAGGTTTAGCGCCTGCTCTTAAAGCTCTTTTTACTTCTCCTATACTCACACAATCAAAACCACTATCAAGTTTGATTAGCATTTGCAAAAGACTTAAATTAGAATTAGCTTTTAGGGCATAAAAAATTTGAGATTTTCTTGCCTTAAAAACTTCTTTAAGTTCTAAAAAATTCTTCTTTATTTCATCAAAATTATAAATATAAAAAGGAGTATGAAACTCATCTCTTAACTTTTTATAATCCATTTCAACCCTTTAACGATTTTTATAATACATAAACATTGCAAACAATGCTAAAAGTATAATAGGCAAGATAATGCCAAATTCAGTTAAAATAACCCCATTTTCACTCAATCTTGTAAGTAAAAATAATATACCCCAAACACCAAAACTAATGATAAAAAATATAAAACTTACAAAAGCTAAATTAAAAAACCTAGCTGTTATAGGAAAAAAATAATACATAATAAGCATTAAAAAAGGTGCAAAAAGAGGCGTAAAAACTAATTTATAAAGAGAGATTTTTATAGAATGCAAACTAATACCTTGCTCTTTAAATAAAAACAATCCCTCTAATGCATCTTTAATAGAATAATCACTATTATTTGCCACACTTTCAATAATTTTTGGCTTAAAACCTTCTAAAGTTCTTAGATCTTTAAATTCTTCATTTTGTAATCCTTTACCACTTACATTGTATTCATTTGGCAACAATGTCAAACTTCCTTCTTTTAAAGTCCAAGAATCATTACTAAAAAAAGCTTTTTTTGCAACAATAAATGAGGTTAAATTAAGATCTTTGGTATTAAAAATTTTAATATCCTCAACCTCATTTTGAGTACTTTTAACCTTATCAATATAAATTAGATCATCATTAAATTTTAAAAAAACTCCACTACCTTGTTTGATTAAAGCACCATTTTTAATAATATTTCTTTTATAATCATTAGCATAAGCAAATGAAGTGAAATTAAGCCCTATAAAAATAAAACAAAAAAATAAAGCCCATAAAAAAGGAAAAAGAATGACTAAATTTTTACTCAATCCCAATGCATAAAAACTTACAAATTCATTGCTTCTAATCATATTAACTAAACTTAAAATTAAAGCAAAAATTAAAGAGATCGGCAAAAGATAAAATATAGCACTACAAGCTAAAAAAAATACATAAAGCAAATCTAAATTTGCAGAATTAGGTAAATCTTTAAAATTTAATAAAAGATCAATACAAACAAAAAAACAAAGTAAAGATAAAAAAATAATAAAAAAATTTTTTAGATAAATTCCTGAAATAAAACGAAAAAAAATCCACATTATAAAACTTTTAAACTATATTTTGAAGCAATATAAGCTATATCATTTGAATCAATAAGTTCAAATAAAGCATTTTTTGTATGATCTAAAACTTTATCTAAAATTATTTTTTCGTCTTTATTAAATTTAGATAAAACAAATTCTTTAATATTATTTGATCTTCCAATACCAATACGCACACGTTCATAGTCATTAGAACAAAGTTTATCTATGCTTTTAAGACCATTATGACCACCACTACTTCCTGCTTTTTTAAATCTTAAAGATCCAAGTTTAAGATCAATATCATCATGAATAACTATAATTCTTTGACATTTATAAAAATCTTTAACAGCTTTTACGCTTAAACCGGAATTATTCATATAAGTATTTGGTTTTAAAAATAAAGAAGAGCCTATTTTATATAACTCTCCTTTAAATTTAGTATTTGAAATTTGTAAGAAATCGTTATTTTTAAGAATTAAATCAATAAGCATAAATCCGACATTATGTCTTGTATCCTTATAAGCATCTCCTATATTGCCAAGTCCTACAACTAAGATCACCTTGCTTTTTCTACACCTACTACTGCTACTCTTTCAGCATCAATAATGCTTACACCTTCTGGAACAACTACATCTTTTACAAGTAAAGCATCACCTACATCTAATTTACTAACATCTAACTCAAAAAAATTAAGTAAATTTTCAGCTTTACATTTAACTTTTAATCTTCTTTTTGATTGAATTAATACACCTTTATTTTTAAGTCCTATCGCAGTTCCTGTGATTTTAACGGGAATCATGTATTTAGACATTACACCTTTTTGTGCTACTTTTAAATCCACATGCTTAAGCTCTGCTGTTACAGGATCTTTTTGATAATCAACTATAACAACATTTAAAACTTTTTCCCCAACTTTAACATCAAAGGCAAGTGTAGTTTTTTTACGTACTTCTTTAATAAAATCATTAAGCTTAAAAGCCGCATGAATATTTTCAAATCCTTTTGCATAGATATTTGCAATTAGATAACCATCTCTTTTTAAAGCTTTGGCAGCTTTTCTACCGATACTCTCTCTAATAATACCTTCTAGCATTTTTTAACCTTTCATAAAATAAAATTTGTATTTTATCAAAAAAATCTTAGCTTAATTTAAAAGTCTATTGTATTAAATTTATACCCTAATCACCCATCCAACTCCTTACACATCTTTTCAAATTCTTGATAGTATTTCCAAGAAGCTATAATATCGGGACGATGTTCTTTAATATGAGTAAGTTCATAATCTAGTATGTTTTTAAGATATATTC
>NZ_JAENKS010000098.1:0-469 GCF_016598975.1 Campylobacter sp. 2018MI34 | reverse complement strand
CCTTCACACCCAGCGCCGGGAGAATACGCGACCAGTGGCCGCAGGCCTGTTTTACCGTTTCCGTTACGTTCATTTTCATGTTTATTTTCTCCCTCAGTGCAGTACCGGTGCGGTGATATGATGGGCGCAAAGCTCATCCATCACGGTCAGCCCGAGAAAGGACAGCGACGGTGCGGCCTTAAGTGGCCCGGCTTCTATTAAATCTTCCAGCAGTGCACAGGCAATCTGGCGGCCTTTTTCCTCTCCGTGCTGGCGCAGGTAGAAGCCCTCCAGCTCGGCGGCAATGGCGCTTTCCAGCGCGTCGAGGGTGAGGTGCGGATAGCGGTGCTGGCGTTCGCACAGGGTCAGCCAGGCACAGGCCACGGCGCGACGATACAGCGCGGCGCGTAATACGGGCGGTAATGGATTTTTCATACGTTGCCCTCCCCGGTCAGCCAGCGCTGATTGCAGCGCTCTACCACGCCGTCAA
>NZ_JAENKS010000097.1:0-470 GCF_016598975.1 Campylobacter sp. 2018MI34 | reverse complement strand
TGAGTATACCCGTTTTCGCATTAATTTGGGCTTTTGATGAACCAACTTACTTATCTCCAGGGCTATCCGGAGCATTTACTGACTCAGGTTCGCAGCCTGATTGCCGAGCAGAAGCTCGGCGCAGTGCTGGAAAAACGCTATCCCGGCACGCACGATTTCGCGACCGATAAGGCCCTCTGGCAGTATACGCAGGATCTGAAAAGCCGGTATCTGAAGAGCGCGCCGCCGATCAACAAGGTGATGTACGACAACAAGATCCACGTGCTGAAAAACGCGCTCGGCCTGCACACCGCCGTCTCACGCGTTCAGGGCGGCAAGCTGAAGGCCAAGGCGGAGATCCGCGTCGCGACGGTTTTCCGTAACGCGCCGGAGGCGTTTCTGCGGATGATCGTCGTCCACGAGCTGGCGCACCTGAAGGAGAAAGAGCACGACAAAGCGTTCTACTCCCTGTGCTGCCACATGGAGCCGCA
>NZ_JAENKS010000096.1:0-470 GCF_016598975.1 Campylobacter sp. 2018MI34 | reverse complement strand
ATTCTGTGTAAAGGAAATCGCCCTAAAAAACCCATAATTACTCCATATAATGTAGTTAATTAAACATCTAAAAATTGCCCACATAGCTATCAGAGTTCAAAAATAATTGAATCTGATGCCAAAAATATTCAGCAGTAATTTTCTTCAAACATCGATATTTTTTATCATTTGGACACCAGATAGAAAACTCATCACCTCGTGGTGGCATAAATTCTTTACCTAGTTTGTTTTTAAAGAATTGCGGACTCATGATCAGGTGTCCGCATTGACCATACTGGCATCCCGTATCAATACCCATAGCATTCCATCCATACTTTCCATTCCTGTAAGGCAATCGGTATCTGGCCGGAATAATGGAGTACAACCCACAAATTGCGATTGATGTGAGTCCAGCAAGCGCAACTGGGCCAGAGTCGCACGCAACCAGCAACTGACAGCGTTCCATCAGATAAATCATCTCAAGCATAGAG
>NZ_JAENKS010000095.1:0-472 GCF_016598975.1 Campylobacter sp. 2018MI34 | reverse complement strand
GGACGCGTTGTATCAGGTGTTTACGGCGTTGGACGTTTTTGGTCGCGTTTACCTGGCACATGAAGGCATCAATGCGCAAATCAGCGTGCCGCAAAGCAAGCTCGAGACGTTTCGTCAACAGCTTTATACGTTCGATCCCGCGCTGGACGGGCTGCGTTTAAATATCGCGCTGGAGGATGACGGAAAGTCATTTTGGGTGCTGCGTATGAAAGTTCGCGACCGTATCGTCGCTGACGGTATTGACGATCCGAGTTTTGACGCCAGTAATGTCGGCGATTATCTGAAGGCGGCAGATGTGAATGCGATGCTGGACGATCCTGACGCGGTCTTTATTGATATGCGCAACCACTATGAGTATGGAGTCGGCCATTTCGAAAATGCTCTGGAAATCCCGGCGGATACGTTTCGTGAACAGTTGCCAAAAGCGGTTAAAATGCTGCGGGAACATGCAGATAAAAAGATAGTGATGTAC
>NZ_JAENKS010000094.1:0-472 GCF_016598975.1 Campylobacter sp. 2018MI34 | reverse complement strand
CGTTATGCGTGAGTCCTATTCCAGTGAGAACGACAAAGGGTTTAAAACGCTTTGTCCTTCTCTGCGGCCGGTGGTGATCGTCGGCGGCGGCGGTCAGATGGGGCGTATGTTTGAAAAAATGCTCACCCTGTCAGGTTACCAGGTGCGGATCCTGGAACAGCAGGATTGGGATCGCGCGCCGGAGATCGTCTCTGATGCTGGGGATGGTGATCGTCAGTGTGCCGATCCACGTCACCGAGCAGGTGATCGCCAAACTACCGCGTCTGCCGTCTGACTGCATCCTGGTGGATCTGGCTTCAGTGAAAAATGGTCCTTTGCAGGCGATGCTGGCTGCACATGATGGCCCGGTGGTGGGGTTACACCCAATGTTTGGTCCGGACAGCGGCAGCCTGGCAAAGCAGGTCGTCGTCTGGTGTGATGGACGTCAGCCGGAAGCCTATCAGTGGTTTCTGGAACAGATTCAGGTATGGGG
>NZ_JAENKS010000093.1:0-473 GCF_016598975.1 Campylobacter sp. 2018MI34 | reverse complement strand
AATAACCACGGTGTACGCCGAAACCTATGGCTTTCAACACGATGTCATAATCTTATAGCGCCGTATTTTATTCAGAACAGTGGTATGTGATACACCTAGCGCTTTAGCAATACGGCGCGATGATATTTTATCCTCCACCATCTGCTTGATCATTCGCCGCTCAGCATATTGAGCCAGTTCTCTAAAAGGATACCCGGCATTGTCCTGAATAACCGGGAATGTCTCAGCGGCTGGTATCAGCAGCCCCAACTCATCCGCCGTAATTACATCGCTTTCGGACATCAGCATAAGACGAATGATCATATTTTCCAGCTCACGGACGTTTCCCGGCCAGGAATAGTAGTACAATATCTCAAAACATATTTTATCCAAAATCAAACGTCGATTAAATTCTTTTGCATATTTTTGGATAAAATAGCGGATCAACAACGTAACATCTTGTGGTCGTTCCCGCAATGGTGGAATCATCAGAG
>NZ_JAENKS010000092.1:0-473 GCF_016598975.1 Campylobacter sp. 2018MI34 | reverse complement strand
CCGGGGATCCCTCTCCCGTGGGAGAGGGCCAGGGTGAGGGCATCAGACCGCACAGCTTACTTACTCTTAATATCGAAAATATCCGTCCCCAGATGGTTATAGTCAACTTTCTGTAACTTGAAGTTGGTAACGTACGCTGGAGGAGCTTTCTTGTTTGAGATAAACGGGTAAGTATTTTTTATCTGCTCTGCAGAAATCCCTGTCCACTGCGAGAAGAACGTCAGGAAATCATTCGCCGAACGACGCGCTTTGATAATACGATGCTTCTTGTCATCACTCGACAGCACCATAAACGGCACCTGGAAGTTCTGCTGGAACTGGTCGTCGTGCGCCAGATACTGCACCTCTTTACCGCGCTCTTTGAACGCCAGCCCATGATCCGAGAAATAGACCAGTGAGAAACTGTCGCCTGTATTGCGGAGCTGATCGTACAGCTTGCTGAGCAGTTCGTCGGTTTGCGTCATGGTATAGAG
>NZ_JAENKS010000091.1:0-474 GCF_016598975.1 Campylobacter sp. 2018MI34 | reverse complement strand
CATTGAGCGCCTGATGTTGATTGAAGGACTTGGAGAGTTTTTCGACGCGAATAATCGTTTGCATGCTGCGGCCTCCCTAAAAAAGTGGCCCCATCGTGGCGGATCAATGTGACGTTTTCGTTAAGGGATAGTTACTCGATGATGAAGAGTTGAGCGTTATTTGATGACAGTACGGGAGGGCTGGCCTCCCGTTGGATTACTCTGTAGGGGGTTGCTGTTGTTTGACGACGTTGATCATCCACGGCACGCCATACTGGTCGCTCACTTTACCGAAACCGTGGGCCCAGAAGGTTTCCTGCCAGTCCATTTCGATTTTTCCGTTTGCTGCCAGGTTATCAAACAAGCGTTTGCCTTCATCGACGTTTTGCGTGTCGAGCACCAGCGTAAAGCCAGAGTAGTGAGCATTTCCGTCCGGGGCGCTATCGCTCATCATGATGTCGCTGCCCGAAACGCGCAGGTTGGCGTGGGCAATGG
>NZ_JAENKS010000090.1:0-475 GCF_016598975.1 Campylobacter sp. 2018MI34 | reverse complement strand
GCAGTCTACTCAGCGTTGTCTTCGGTGTAAAAATAAATTGCCACCCCCTAATGTAAAGAAATGAAAATACAATCTTATTCATAGAAAAGTATGAGTGAAGTCGGCAAAGGAAAAACCATAGTTATGATCATCACAGAAATGTAATGTGAGAAAAAAACAACACATCTAACCCTTACTACGCTCAAACTTGCGACGCAGCAGACCTTGAATATGCCTGATAATTCAAGAGAGCAAGTGTGTCTTTTGCACACCAATAGCAAACTTTTAAGCCTGCGAATACATTATTTCGCGATGTGAATATCCGCGAAGATGACGCTAAATACGTCATTGATAATCTGAGCATTTTATTAAATGGAGTTGTACAAGCAATAACAACCAAGCACTAAATACGACTCATTCTCACATGTTTTTTATAAACATGAGAACGAATGATGATAGCTAATACAAGTAAAGATAGGGGTAATGACTTATGGCC
>NZ_JAENKS010000008.1:0-58130 GCF_016598975.1 Campylobacter sp. 2018MI34 | reverse complement strand
TATATAAAATAATAAAAAATATATAAAACAAATAGAAAGTTAAAATATAAAATAATAAAAATAACATATAGTTTATAAAGCAATATAAAATAAATACAAATAATAATTAAAAAGCAATACAAAAATATAAATAGTAATTAAAAATAAAAATATAAAATCAATAATAATTTAAAGCAATAAAGATAAAAACATAATTAAAAACAAAGATTAAAAGTATAAACAAATAACTAAAAGCAATAATTAAAACAATAAAGATTAAAAATAACAAATAAAACTAAATAACTAAACATAAATAATAAAAATAAACATACAAACAAAAACAAATATAAAATTTATAATTCTTATAAATAAATATTTTGATTTTTAAAGATAATGAAAGAATTGACAAATAAGAACAAATTGTAAAAATGATTTCCTCGTATTTTAATAAAAAAATTATATAAAATCATCACTAAAAGATATTTAAAAATTAAATAAGATAAAATAGAATTGAATCAAGCCTTTTAAAAAGGCTTGATTGAAGAATTTAGAGAGTTTTATTCAACTTCAGCGTCGATTACATCATCATCTTTTTTCTTTTTATCATTTGCTGTATTTGGCTCATCTTTTTTATACATATTCTCAGCTAATTTATGAGAAACTTCACTTAAAGCTTTCATTTTGCTTTCGATTTCTTCTTTACTTGCACTTTCATTTTTAAGAGTTTCTCTTAAGTCATCTAATGCTTTTTGGATTTTTGCTTTTTCATCATCTGCAACTTTTTCTCCTAGCTCATTTAGAGATTTTTCTACTTGATGAGCAAGGCTATCAGCTGAATTTCTAGCATCTACAGCTTCTTTACGTTTTTTGTCTTCTTCTTTGTGAAGTTCTGCATCTTTTACCATTTTATCAATTTCTTCTTCACTTAAACCGCTTGAACCTGTGATTTTGATTTCTTGAGCTTTTCCTGTTGCTTTATCTTTTGCACTTACAGTTAAAATACCATTAGCATCGATATCAAAAGTAACTTCAATTTGCGGCATACCACGTGGTGCAGGTGGAATTCCTTCAAGATTGAAATTTCCTAAAGATTTATTATCACGGCTAAATTCTCTCTCTCCTTGTAAAACATTGATAGTAACTGCACTTTGATTGTCTTCTGCAGTTGAGAAAACTTGCTCTTTTTTAGTTGGTATAGTAGTGCCTTTTTCGATGATTTTAGTCATTACTCCGCCTAAAGTTTCAATACCTAAAGAAAGCGGAGTAACATCAAGTAAAAGTACATCTTTAACATCACCTTTTATAACCGCACCTTGAATTGCAGCACCAATTGCTACAACTTCATCTGGATTTACTGATTTATTAAGATCTTTTCCAAAAGCTTTTTTAACTTCTTCTTGAACTAAAGGAACACGAGTAGAGCCCCCTACCATAACGATTTCTTTAATTTCATCTTTTTTAAGTCCTGCATCACTTACTACTTCGTTGATTTTAGTAATAGTTTCAGCCACTAAACTTTCAATCATACTTTCAAATTTTGCTCTAGTGATTGTTTTAGTTAAATGTTTTGGACCACTTGCATCAGCTGTAATAAATGGTAAATTGATATTAGTTTCATTAGCTGAACTTAATTCTTTTTTAGCATTTTCTGCGGCTTCTTTTAAACGTTGTAAAGCCATTACATCATTTTTAAGATCTATGCCTGTTTCATTTTTAAATTCAGTTGCTAGAAAATCAATTAATTTATTATCAAAATCATCACCACCTAAGAAAGCATTACCACCAGTTGCCAAAACTTCTACAACATTATCTCCGGTTTCAAGCACAGTAACATCAAATGTTCCTCCACCTAAATCATAAACAACGATTTTTTCACTATCTTTTTTATCAAGACCATAAGCCAAAGCTGCAGCGGTAGGCTCATTGATAATTCTTAAAACATTAAGTCCTGCTATCGTTCCTGCTTCTTTTGTAGCTTTTCTTTGAGCATCATTAAAATACGCAGGTACAGTAATAACCGCATCAACAACTTTTTCACCCAAGAAAGCTTCTGCATCTTCTTTTAATTTCATTAAAACTTTAGCTGAAATTTCTTGTGGAGTATAAATTTTTCCAGCAATTTCTATAGCACAAGCTCCATTTCTTTCAGTAATATGATATGGAAGTCTATTTTTAGCTTCTTTTGCTGCTTCTTCATTTATCATAAGACCCATTATTCTTTTAATGGAATAAATTGTTTTTTCAGGATTAGTTACTGCTTGACGCTTAGCACTATCACCAACTAAAATTTCACCTTTATCTGTAAAAGCAACTACAGAAGGAGTTGTATTTTTCCCTTCTTTATTTGGAATTACTTTACTTTCGCCACGCTCATATACAGAAACACAAGAATTGGTTGTTCCTAAATCTATACCTATAACTTTACTCATTTTATATCCTTTATAATAATTTATTTTGCTACACTAACTTTTACAGGTCGTATTACACGATCATTGATTTTATAACCCTTTTGTAGAGTTTGTATAATACTTCCGCTTTGATGATCCTTACTCTCTACGTGAAACATAGCTTCATGTAAATTAGGATCAAATTCTTTAATTTCATCTATGGATTTTACACCATTTTTTTCAAGCTTTTTTATAAATAAATCTAGAGTATTTTGAACCCCCTCTTTAATTTTTAAACTTATTTCATCATTTGCTTCAACATTTAAAGCTGCTTCTAATGCGTCTAAAACATCAAGCAAATCTTTAGCAAAACTTTCATTTGCATAAAGCATTGCTGAAATTTTTTCTTTTTCCATTCTTTTTTTAATGTTTTCAAATTCAGCATTAGCTCTTATATATTTATCTTTAAGTTCATCTAATTCTTTTTGTAAAATGGCTTCTTTGCTTTCTTCTTGCTTTTCTTGTTCTATTTCTTGATTATTTTCAATCATTTCTTCATTGTTTTCTTGATTCACGCAGCCTCCTTTATCTGTTTTAAAACTTTATTATAATCCGTATAAACACTACCCGCGAAGATAATATTTACACTTTTGCCCAAAAACTGTGCATTGATTTTAAATCCCATAAAACCTTTTTTAAATAAAGGTTCAAATTGAAGACTTTCGCCGAATTTTCTATCAACTGCACAATCTAAGAGCTTAGCAAATTCATCGTTTTGATAAATTTGATAAGCTCTTTGTTCATTGATTTTACTATAAATTAAACCTTGTTTTAAATTTGAAATTTTTTGAGCAAGTTCAAAAAATTTAACTTTTAAAACTATATCTTCTAAATCAAAAAGATTTAATCCTATTAAAGTTTTTAAAAAATCAAAAGCTTGAATGTTATATTTTAAAACGATTTCATTTTCTTCAAAATCTAAAACAATAAATTTATTATTTAAGTTAAAAATTTCTTTTAAAATAAGATCTCTACCGCCATAAACTAAACAATAAATCTTGTATTCTTTAAGTAAATGATATAAAAATATTTCATTTTTAATATCAAGCTCACTATCAATATCAAGCTCATTTTTCCAATAATTTTGCATAGTTAAAATAGTAGGAATTCTACCACTGCTAATATGAATTTGAGTTATAAGTCCTTCATCGCTAAGCTTTTTAAGATAAACACGTATAGTAGAAGCTGGAATACAAAGACTAGAATTTAATTCATTAGAACCTATAGGTGTATTATCTAACAAATAAGTTTCGATGATAGATTTTAAAATTAATTCTCTTTTATCCTCAACTTTTATCATTGTCAAACTCTTAAAAAATCTATAATTTTTGATAATTATATAACTTTAGTGATATTTTGTCAAGTATTATTTTAAAAAATATACTTAATTTTGTTTAGTCTATAACACTAAAGTTATATTAGCATATAATTATAAATCTAATAAGACTCGGTATCATTGTGATGAAATCTGATTTGAATTTTTATCAAAATATTCATCGCTTTCTAGAGTTTCTACAAAACGTCCTACCCTATCCCAACGCACATTTTTTTCTTCATCCCAAGAAAAATATACAAACCAAGGACTTCCAACAATCAAACTATAAGGCACGCTTCCCCAAAAACGACTATCATAAGAATTGTCTCTATTATCTCCCATCATAAAATATTCATTTTCTGGAACATCAAAAATATAAGCATTACCACCATTAAAGCCCACATTGGTGCCTAATTCTTTAAAATAGACAGGAGACATAGCAAAATCACTTCTCATCATATATTCTAAAATTTCTCTTTCTATATTTTTATGTGGATCATAGTGAATACCTTTTTGTTTGTAAGGTTCTTTAACATAAACTTCTCCACCTAAAACAACTATATCATCTTTATAGTATTCTTTCATAAAATCATCACCTTCGTGCATCCTTATATATAAGGTTTTATTAGCATAAACTACACGATCAAGTCCCAAGGCTACACAGCGTTTTACATAATGTTCTTTAGTATTCTTAGGATTTCTAAAAACTACTATATCCCCTCTTTTAGGACCTTCTGCAGAAATTAAATGTCCATTTTTATTGAAGTCGGGCAAAACAGGAATTTCAAGCCAAGGGATATGCGGGGTTGGAATACCATAGCTGAATTTTTTTACAAATAAAAAATCTCCAATCAACAAAGTATTTTTCATAGAACCAGAAGGAATAACAAAAGCTTGAATAAAAAAGAATATCACTAAAAGAACGATAACAATAGTTCCGGTCCAAGATTGAGAAAAATGATAAAGTTTCTTTAAAAATTGCATATAATTTTCCTAAATTAAAGTCTATTTTTTGCTGATTTAATTGTATTTTCTAAAAGCATTGCTATAGTCATAGGGCCTATACCACCAGGAACAGGTGTAATATAGCTTGATTTTTTTGAAACATTTTCAAAATCAACATCACCTACGATTTTATTATCAAGATGATTAATGCCAACGTCTATGATAATAGCACCTTCTTTTATCATATCAGCCTTTAATAAATGAGCACAACCCGCAGCTACTACAATCAAATCAGCTTTTTTTGTATAAAAATTTAAATCTTTTGTTTTAATGTGGCATATACTTACACTAGCACCAGCATTTAAAAGCATGGTTGCCATAGGACGCCCTACTATATTAGAAGCTCCAATAACCACAGCATCAAGTCCTGTTAAATGGATATCATAAGCTTTTAAAAGTTTAATTACCCCCAAAGGTGTACAAGGTAAAAAGCCACTTTCTAAACCTAAATTTAAATATCCTACATTTATAGGATGAAAACCATCAACATCTTTAGAACTTGCAATATTTTCTAAAATAATATCTTTATTAATATGACTAGGTAAAGGAAGTTGGATCAAAATCCCATGGACACTATCGTCATAATTTAAAGTATTAATAAGGGCTAAAAGTTCATTTTGAGTTATATCTTTTTTTAAATGATAAGAAAGCGATTTAATACCACAAAATTCACAAGCTTTAATTTTATTTTGCACATAAACTTTACTTGCTTCATCATCTCCAACTAAAATAACAGCTAAACAAGGTTCTATAGATTTTTCTTTAAGCTCTAGTACTTTAAGTTTTAATTCATTTTTTATTTTTAAACTTAAAGCTTTGCCATCAAGTAAAACCATTGCTTTCCTTTTTAAATTTATACATTTTTTAAAATAAAAATTGTATCATATTAAGAATTTATTAACAAGGTAGAATTTGAGACTTATTTTTATAATATTGTTTATTTTTCCAAGACTTTTTGCAGAAGATTTTATCACTATGAGAGAATACGCTAAAATGCTATATGAAAACCCAAGAGGAATCAGCTGTAAAGAATGTCACGGAAAAAATGGAGATGAGCAAATTCTAGGATATATCACCAAAAAAGATACAAAAATACCTTATAAAATTCCAAGCATTCAAAATTTGAGTTTTGAACAATTTAAATTAGCTCTTACTCAAGAAAAAGATTCAAAATCTATTATGCCAAGTTATTCTCTTACCGAAGATGAAATAGTAACTTTATATAATTATATTAATCATAAGGAAAAATAATGACAAATAAACAAGCTTTTGAAGAATCATCTAAATTTATAGCAGGTGGAGTTAATTCTCCTGTGCGTGCTTTTTTAAACGTTCAAAGCAATCCTTTATTTATAGATCATGGCAAGGGGGCTTATATTTATGATATCAATAATGAAGCTTACATTGATTATGTTCAGAGTTGGGGTCCATTACTTTTTGGACATTGCGATAAAGATATACAAAATGCTTGCATTAAAGCTTTAAAAAAAGGATCAAGTTTTGGTGCCCCTACTTTACTTGAAACCACGCTTGCAAAACTTATCCTAGAATCTTTTCCTCATCTTGATAAAATTCGTTTCGTAAATAGTGGCACAGAAGCAACGATGAGTGCTATAAGACTTGCTAGAGGATATACAAAAAAAGATAAAATTCTCAAATTTGAAGGTTGTTATCACGGACATTCTGATTCTTTATTGGTAAGTGCTGGAAGCGGAGCTGCTACATTTAATTCTCCTAGCTCTTTAGGAGTTTTAAAAGATGTTGCAAAGCAAACTTTAGTAGCAACTTATAATAATATAGAAAGCGTTAAAGAACTTTTTCATAAGCATAAAGATATAGCTTGTGTTATTATAGAACCTATAGCTGGAAATATGGGTTTAGTAAAAGGAGAAATTGACTTTTTAAAAGAATTGACTAAAATCTGTAAAGATAATGAAACTTTACTCATCTTTGATGAAGTAATGAGTGGATTTAGGGCTTCATTTTTAGGTTCATATGGAATCAATAAAATAGAAGCTGATATCGTAACTTTTGGTAAAGTTATTGGCGGAGGAATGCCAGCAGCAGCTTTTGCAGCAAAAGCTAAAATTATGGATTATTTAAGCCCATTAGGTGGAGTTTATCAAGCTGGAACACTAAGTGGTAATCCTTTGGCTATGGCGGCTGGAATTGCAAGCATTAGCAAAGCAAAAAATACAAAAAATCTCTATAACAAACTTGAAAAACTTGCCAAGAAATTGACTTTAGGACTTAAACAACTCGCTAAAGAAAAAGGTATAGCGTTGCAAACTTCTTATGTTGGCTCAATGTTTGGATATTTTTTTAATGAAAATGAAGTAAAAAATTATCAAGATGCCTTAAAATCTGATTTAAAACTTTTTGCTAAATTTCATCAAAATATGATTAAAAATAAAATTTATCTAGCTCCTTCTTCTTTTGAGACAGGTTTTATCTGTTCAAAAATGAATCAAAAAACCATTGATATTACACTAGAAGCCGCAAGAGAAAGTTTTAAAAAATTATGAGTAAAAGAAAAAAAATTATTCAAAAAAGCATAGAGGCTGCAAATGGTTTAAGTCTTGGAATTTCTATCATTGTAGCTATTATCCTTGGTATAGCTTTGGGTTATTTTTTAAAAAAGATTACAGGAATTACCTTTCTTTTTTGGATTGGAATTTTTTGGGGAATAGCAGCAGCTATTTTAAATGTATATAAAGCCTATAAAGCACAGGTTAAAAGTTATGAAGAATTTCAAAATAAAAAATGAAAACAAAAGATAAAAAAAAATTATTTTTATTGTTTATTATAGTCCATATATTTTTTTATGGACTTTCTTTTTTTACTCATTCTTTAAACCAAAAAAATATTTTAAGTTTTGAAATTGCTTTTTTTAGTAGTTTATTGATCATCATTATTTCTTATTTTAATTATCAAAAGAATATTGTAAAAAATACATATAAATATAAATTTGATCAAATACCAAATATTTTCATTAAAAATTATAAAAAAGATCAAAAAATTATAAAATTTAAAAAGGTAAATGACGATTTAAAACTGAATTTTAAAGATAAAATACAAAATTTTACTTTGTTTTTTACTTTATTTAAATTATTAGCTTATGGAATTTTAGTCGCTGGATTTTTATTTTTAAATCGCAAAGGCATTTTTTCTACTTTTGCTTATTTGGGTGGAATTTCGGCTTTATTAATATGTATTATAATATTTGCTTTATGTGTAAAATATGAGTTTAACAAGAATTATTAGATCTTTAATGGCATTATTTGCCTCTATGGCTTTTTTATTTGCTGGAAATGCCTTGATGATGAGCTCTATAGGAGTTATTTTAAAAGAAAACAACTCAAGTTCTTTAATGATAGGAGTGATTAGTTCTTGTTTTTTTATAGGTGCCCTATGTGCAACAATAGGAATTCATAAAATTATATCTAAAATAGGACATATTAGATCTTTTGGAATTTTTGTTTCTATTTTTGGAATTTCTGCTATTTTACACGCTTTAAGTAATAATTTATTTTTTTGGGCTTTTTTAAGATTTTTAATTGGAATTTGCTATTATGGCTTGCTTATGGCTATAGAGTCTTGGCTTAACGAAAAATCTAAAAATGCTACAAGATCTAGAATTTTAGGTTTTTATGAAATAATTTTTTACTTCTCTTATGCCTTAGGAACTTTAATTTTAGCTCTAAATTTAAATCAATATACTATTTTTATTATAAGTGCTAGCTTGATTTTATTTTCTTCTTTGCCTTTAAATTTAATCAAGATTAAAGAACCAGCAATACCAAAACCTCATCCTATTTCTATACCTAAAATTTTTAATATAGCTCCATTAGCTATTGCAACAAGTTTTGTTGGGGGCTTACTCATTGGGGGATTTTTTTCTATGTCTTCTTTGTTTATCATTTTGCAAGGCTATGATACAAAATTTGTTTCTTATTTTATAGCTTGTGCAACTTTAGGAGGATTTTTAGCTCAAGCAATTATGGGTTTTATTTCCGATAAATTAGGAAGAAAATTTGCTATTATTATTTGCGTTCTCATAGGTTTTTTAACCATGTTATGTTTTTTGCTTCTTAAACCAAATATTTATTTTCAGTATTTTTTAGCTTTCTTTTTAGGTTTTGGAACTTTTTGTCTTTATGCCTTAGCACTTGCTCGTGCTAATGATGCTTTAACTTCAAAAGATAATATAGTAGAACTTGGGCGTGGAGTATTGTTTTGTTATTCTTTAGGATCTTTACTTTCTCCTTTAATCTTAGGTATTTTAATGCAATATTTGAGTTTTTATGGTTTTATATATTTTTATGCATTTTTATTTGCATTTTTATTTATTTTTGCCATCAATAAACCAAATTTTATTTCTAAAAAAATAAAAATATTAAAGATAAGATGATGATTAATACAGCGCTTACAAATCAAATAGGAAACAAACTTAAAAATGAAATTAAACCTGATTCAAATTCTAAAGATACTATATCAAAAGATAAATTAGATCCAAAAGATCTTCTAAATAAAACCTTAAAACAAAATTTAGATAAAGTTATAGATTCTGAAGAAAATATA
This sequence comes from Campylobacter sp. 2018MI34, assembly GCF_016598975.1. Lineage (NCBI taxonomy): Bacteria > Pseudomonadati > Campylobacterota > Epsilonproteobacteria > Campylobacterales > Campylobacteraceae > Campylobacter > Campylobacter sp. 2018MI34. The sequence continues at coordinate 48,803 of NZ_JAENKS010000008.1, read as the reverse complement.
CAAAAATTTATACAAAATAAAACTGATTTAAAATTTAAAGAATTAATCAATAAGCTTCTTGATCAAATTAATGCCCAAAAAAACCCAAATTCTCCTGTTTTAAAACAAGCCAATAGATTAAATCTTGCTCCAAATTTTGCAAATGAATTAAAAACTCTAATACAAGAACTTTCAAAAAATAATCAATTTTCACAAGTATTGAATAAATTACAAAATTTATTAAAACCTATGGCAGAAGTTAAAAACAATGATGTAGCGTTATTGTTTAAAAATTCTGGAATATTTTTTGAAGCCAAATTAAAAGATTCTCTTAATAAAGATCTTTTACCCAAAAGTTTTCATACTCTTGTCAATGGAATTAAATCTTTAAGCAAAGAAAGTATTATCAATGAAATTTTAAAACTTGATTCATTAAATTTAAGCCCAAAACAAAGTTTAGAAAAACTCAAAAGTATTATAGAAAAAAATATCGATGAAAATAAACAAATTTTAAAAAATAGTTCTTTTAACGCCTTAATAAACTTAGGTAAAAAAATTACAAATTTTAAAAACTATATTAATAAAAATCCTGAATTCTCTCAAAAAAAAATTATTACAGTGGCAAATAGAATTTTAAATGAAATCAATGCATTAAAAAAAGACTTTATAAAAGATCTTAGCAAGCCTCAAAATATAGCAATTAAAAATCCTCAAATTCTTAAACAAGCTATGCAAAGCTTAGATAAACTCGAACGCATTTTAAAAAACATTATTGAAAACAAATATCAAAAACCAGATAATGAAAAAAATTTTAGAACTACAACTCCAATAGAAAAAAAAGAAAATCAAATTAATACCAAAGATATTAAATTAGAAACAAAAGATTCAAAAGATAAAACAATAAAAGAACAAAATAATAAAATAGAAACTAAAGAAGATTCAAAAGATACAATGATAAAAAAACAAGGAGATATAAAAGAACAAGAAAAAAATATAGAAGAAGAACAAGAAAATATAGAAGAAAAAATACCAACAACACAAAAAAAGGAAAATGATAAAAAAGAGATAAAAACTAGTAAAAATGAAGATAAGATACCACAAAAAGAAATAAAAAATTCCCAAAAAATGGATGTAAATATAGAAAATACCACTCACAAAAACGAATTTTTAAATCAAAATATCTTTAATAATCTTATAAAAAATGAAAATTTAAACGAACAAAATGTTAAAAATTTAATTTTTTTAAACAATGGAGAAGTATTAAATGAAACAGAAGATTTAAGCAAGGCTTTAACTTCATTTTCTAAAAAAATTGAAGAAAGTTTAAAACAGCTTGATCCAAATTCCAAAAATGCTAAAAATCTTTTAATAGAGCTAAAAAATCTTGATCATAAGGTTAATCTTTCTATAAAAGATATACAAAATATTAAACCAAGAACACAAAATGATATAAACTATGATATACACAACGACATAAAATCCACCTTGCTTCAAATTTCAAATTTAGCCAAAACAACAGACAATGAAGCTATTTTCAATCAAGCTAATAGACTTATTGCACAAATTGAAATCAATCAATTAATGTCTTTAGCTAATAATTCTATCAATACTCATATTCCTTTCTCTTGGGATGATTTAAATGATTCTAAAATCATCTTTAAAAGAGGAAAAAAAGATAAATTTTTTGCTCAAATTAAACTTGAATTTTCAAAACTTGGCAATTTAGAAATTTTAATTGCCTTAAATAATCAAAAATATATAGATATAAATATAATGGTGGAAAATAAAGAATTTAGAAAAAATATTTATGAAAATGCGCATAAACTTAAAAAAAATATCAATAAAGCAGGTCTTTTAAGTGCAAATTTCTTTGTTGGAGATATCATTAAATCAAAATTTGATATACATACAAAAAATTTTGATTTAAATATGGGAATGGATAAAAAAGTCTAATTTAAATTTTAAAATTTTTACAAATATTTTTGGTTAATTTTTGTATAAAATTAATACAATTTTTAATTTATCTAAAACAATATTTAAATTGTCAAGCTACTTGATTTATCTCATAATAAAATATCAAAATAACTTAAAATAAAAAATATTTTTATATTTTAATAAGATATATTTAATTTTTATTAATATAATATTTTATTAGTATTAATAAAAATTAAAGGCAATAAAATGGAATTTTTAACCAATCTTAGCGAAGGCGTTCAATTTCTAATTCAAATTATTATAGTTCTTGCTTGTCTTTTTTATGGAGCCAAAAAAGGAGGTATAGCACTTGGATTACTAGGTGGAATAGGAATTTTAATGCTTGTTTTTGCTTTTCATATAAAGCCAGGAAAACCTGCTATTGATGTAATGCTAACAATTTTAGCAGTAGTTATTGCAAGTGCAACACTGCAGGCTAGTGGAGGACTTGATGTGATGCTTCAAATTGCAGAACGTATTTTAAGACGTAATCCCAAATTTTTAACTATACTTGCACCTTTTATAACCTGCTTTTTAACTATACTTTGCGGAACAGGTCATGTTGTTTATACTATAATGCCAATCATTTATGATATAGCCATTAAAAATAATATTCGTCCAGAACGCCCTATGGCAGCAGCTTCAATCTCTTCTCAAATGGGAATTATAGCAAGCCCAGTTTCTGTTGCTGTTGTCTCACTTACTGCGCTTTTGTTAAATTCAAATCATAAATTAGCAGGTTTTGATGGGTATATCAATTTGCTTCAAATTACAATACCTAGTACGCTTTTTGGGGTTTTGTGTGTGGGAATTTTTTCATGGTTTAGAGGTAAAGATTTAGATAGAGATGAAAAATTTCAAAATAAACTTAAAAATGAAGAATTTAAAATTACGTTTATGGAAATACTAAAACTTTACTAAATGAAAAACTTTCAAAAGACAATTGGTTGGCAATGTGGATTTTTTTAGGTGCTATTGTTTGTGTTGCCTTGCTTGGAATTTTTGATTTTCTACGTCCAAATTGGGGACAAATTGTAAAAAATAATATCCCTCAATTTGATAGTTTAGGAAATCCAAAATTAGACATTTTATCTATGGTATCTGTTATACAAATGTTTATGCTTTTAGCTGGATCTTTGATAATTATTTTTACCAAAACAGAAACTAAAAAAATTGCATCAAATGAAATTTTTAAATCTGGTATGATTGCCATGGTAGCAGTTTTTGGAATCTCTTGGATGGCTGATACTATGTTTGCTATCCACACTCCAATGATGAAAGAAATACTTGGAAACATAGTTAAAGATTATCCTTATACTTATGCAATTATGCTTTTATTGATTTCAAAATTTGTTAATTCTCAAGCAGCAGCTATTTCAGCTTTTGTTCCACTAGCTTTAAATATAGGCGTAGAACCAGGTATAATCATAGCCTTTGCAGCAGCTTGCTATGGATATTATATTTTGCCTACTTATCCAAGTGATTTAGCAACTATACAATTTGATAGATCAGGAACAACTCATATAGGTAAATTTGTAATCAATCATAGCTTTATTATACCTGGACTTTTGGGTGTATTTAGTTCTTGTGTAGCTGGATATTTAATTGCCTTAAGCGCTGGATATATTTAATTATTTATTTTTTGAATATCATATTTATCAAAATCTTATATAATAAGTCCTCAAAAATAATAAAAGAAGCAAAATAGATACTTTTTTAAGAGCTGATAAAAACTATACCTTAAATGATTTACTTATTACCTTAGAAAAATTAGGCATTAAAAAAGGTGACGTACTTTGCATACATACCGAACTCTTTAATTTTGGTTTTCCTTTGCTTTCCAAAAAAGAATACCTTGATACTTATATTAAAGCTTTTCTAGAAATTTTAGGAGAAACTGGAACTCTTATAATGCCTACTTTTACTTATAGTTTCTGCAAAAATGAAAATTATGACAAATTAAACTCCAAATGTAAAGTAGGAATTTTAAATGAGTTTTTCAGATTCTATGAAGGAGCAACAAGGAACAATGATCCTATTTTTTTCTTTTGCTATAAAAGGAAAGAGCAAAAAGAATTTTTAAAAGATCATTCAAGTTGCTTTGGAGAAAACAGTGTTTATGATACGCTTTATAAAATGAATGGAAAAATTATACTTCTTGGATCAGAAATCAATGGTTATACTTTTACACATTTCATAGAAGAAAAAGCAAAAGTACCTTATAGATATTTTAAAAATTTTAGCGGAAAAATCATTGATGAGTTGGGAAATATTTCTCAAAAAAACATAAAATACTATGTAAGGAATCTAAATACAAATTCAAATCTTGATGTTTATAAACAAATAAAGATATTAAAAAATTCTAATAATTTTAAAAAAGAAAAATTTGGAAATTCTTGTATAATAAATATAGATTCTAAATCTTATCTAACAAATACTTTAAAAAAATTACTAGATGATCCTTATTATCTTTTAAAAAATTAACCCTAAGCTAAATAAAATTATAGTCTTTAATTTATTGATCCAGAAAAGACAAACAGAAAAAAAATAAATTATACAATATAATACAATATTTTATTAAATTTTAAAGTTTTTATTCTATATCATTTGACATTTAGGTTTTTCAATGGGCTTAAACTTAGCAATTCTTTAGGTATTTTAACCTTTTGAATTTGTATTTTTGTTACCACTTGTTGCGTTGTGCTCCCACAACCTATCAATAACATCATTAAAAAGCTTAGTAATATTATTTTCATTGCTTTTATAAATGTATTCTTTAACATATTTCACCTTTTCTCTTATTTGCTCTTTTTCATTATTTGCATTGCTTATAGCTTGTAGTTGTGCTTTATGTATTTTATTTATCTCTTCTAGTTTTTTTAAATTTTCGTTATTAGCTTCTAAAGCAAGATTTAGATTATTTTTAGTCGTTTCTAATTCTTGCTTAGTTAATTTAAGATTAAAGCTTAAAAATACCATAGAAATAATAAGTATTCCTATAAAAATATAGCTTTTATATTGAAATAAAAAATTCATTGACTAGTTTAACTCATTAATTATTTCAAGCTTAATATTGCTTAAATCTTGATGATACATCAAATCATAAAATTTTTTACAAGCTAATCTACTTGAACCTATGCTTTCATTATCATTTGCTTTTATAAGTCCTAGTAAATACAACCTTTAGTATCTTTATCAGTGTTACCCCAGTGTATAAGAATATGTCTATCAAAAGGAACATCATTATTAAAAATATTAATAACGCTATCATCATCCTTTAAAACTTTAACTCCTGCTACTTCTTTTTTACCTTTATCGTTAAAGCTCGAAGTCTTGTGTTTTTTAAGATTATAAATTCCAGCAAGAACTCTTAAATCTTGCTCTCTTTCTAAGCCCTCTTTATCTTTTTCTAAAGAAAAGCAATCTAAAAGTATATTTTCTTTATCATCAAAAACTCTAAATTTTCCTATAACGCAAGTACTTGTTGTATATTCTTCTAGTATTGTTTATAATTCTTTATTTAACTTCCCAATGCTATACTTCATTTTAATACTTCAAACTCATTTTATCCCCTTTATTAAACATTTAATTTTATGAAACAAATTACAAGAGTGATAAAAAATAAAAATTTTAAATTCATTTATTTCTAAAGCTTGCATTGCCTCTTTTAAAACCTTATTGGCTAACATATAATCATTCTTACTTCTTGCTTTTATGCATAAAAAATCGTGTATTACACAAGCACTAAAATACTCACTTTTAAAAGGTGGATAAATACTCCAAAAAATTCTAGGAATACTTGCTCCATCAGTTTTAAAACCCTTTGGTATAACACCGTTAAAGCTTGGTAAAGAAAAAGCATAATCATCAACTACTTCAAACCTATCTTTATCATAAGGTTTTACACATACTCTTTTTAAATCATTTTTCATTGTTTTCCTTTTTTTATAAATATTTCTTAATTCATCATTTCTTATTTGAGTAAGTTTTACAAGTCTTTCATCTATTCTCATAAGATCTGTATAGATCCAACTTATCATTAGTTTTTGAATAAAGAGTAAATTTAGAGAGTTTAAGTAGTATAGAGATTATTCAGAATTATATTCTAAAGAAGATATTGAAAATTTTATAAAAAATATTTTGGACTTGCTAATTTAAATTAGCAATCTCATCAATATGGTCAGCCTAATGCTTCACAGGATAATTTTTTAAATTTAAAGCGTAATTATATTAAGATATTTTTGATATATTCTTTTATAACATCATATTTAAAAATTTCATTTAAAAGAGAAAAAATTTATCAGCACCTTCTTTTATATTTTTTTCTAAATTTCTCAAAACTTTTTAAAAATATCTTTAATTTGTAATTTATCTAATATAATACAAAAGCAAATCTTTGCAAATAAATCATATAACTTTTTTCGCTTAATTCTATTTTTTAAAGTTTTATTTTTTCTAATGCCAGTTCTTTAAATGTTGTTTGAGATTTTTCTCTTATGCTATCATTTTGGGCTAAATTGATTTTTAAATTATCTTTTTCTTTTCTTGCATTTGAAAGACTTAAAGCAGGATATTCACCTAAAGTTACTTTTTATAATTTAAAGCTTTAAAGCATTTATAGTTAAACGTTTTTTTTATCATTAGATAAACACAAATAAGCAAATTATCAAATCAGCAATATAATATTTTTTATCTTTAGCTTTTAAAGCTTTTATTTTGGTATCATTTAACACTTTTATTCCTTTAGATCAATAAGGTCAGCTAGGTCAATAATAAAGTCAATAAAAATATTTGCAAGTATAATAAATTAAAAATAATCTAAAAAAATTAAACATCTATGAAAAGCCTATTTTATAGATAAGTAAAAAGAAGTAAAGAAAATTAAAAAGAATAAAAAATAATATCTCTGGTTGCGAAGAGGAGATTTGAACTCCCGACCTTCGGGTTATGAGCCCGACGAGCTAACCACTGCTCTACTTCGCGATCTTAAAAAATGGATGGGGTAAAGGGATTCGAACCCCTGAATGACAGGACCAAAACCTGTTGCCTTACCGCTTGGCGATACCCCATTAAAAGCCAAAATTATAATTAAATTTAATTGATTTGTCAAGTAAATAAAGCTATAATTTTTTAAAAAACTTAAGGATTTAAATGAATTTTATAAGCATAGAACAAGCTATTGAAGATCTAAAAGCAGGAAAAATGCTTGTAATGGTAGATGCAGAAGATAGAGAAAACGAAGGAGATATTATTTTTCCAGCTGAATTTAGCTCAAAAGAAAAAGTAAATTTTACTATAAAAGAAGCAAGAGGGGTTGTATGCGTTGCTTTAAGTGAAAAACTAGCCAAAAAATTTGAACTTCCTTTAATGGTTCCAAATAATACTTCCAATCACGAAACAGCTTTTACTATAACCATTGATGCAAAAGAAGCAACAACTGGAGTTAGTGCCCATGAAAGAAACATGACTATAAAACTTTTAACAGATGAAAATGCAACAGCACAGAGTTTTGTTCGTCCAGGGCATATAAATCCTTTAGTAGCTAAAAATGGTGGGGTATTAGAACGCACTGGACATACTGAAGGTAGTGTTGATTTATGTCGTTTAGCAGGACTTAAAGAAGCTTGTGTAATTTGTGAAATTGTTAAAGATGATGGAGATATGGCAAGACGTACTGATTTAGAAGAATTTTGTCAAAAACATAATCTAAACATGATCACAGTTTCTGATCTGATAGAATATCGGTTAAAAAATGAAAGTTTAATTGAATTAATCAATCAAAGTTCTAGTTCTCTTGCAGGTTTTGCAGCACAAAAATACGAATTTAAAGATCATAATGGCATTACACATATTGTTTTTTCTTTTAAAGAGCCACAAAAAATTGAAAATGTAAAATTTCATTCAAGCGGAAGCGACTTTGAACTCCTTACTTCTGATAAATTTTCTACATTATTAAAACAAATAGAATTTTTATATCAAAATGGTGGCCTTATAGTTTTTATGCAAGGAGAAAAAACACAAGCAACTCAGGTTAAAAACTATGGAATTGGAGCGCAAATTCTTAGATATTTTGGGATAGAAGAAATAAATTTAATATCACAAAGCCATGATAAAGATTTTATAGGACTTAAAGGTTTTGGACTTAATATTAAAACTTGCAAAATAGCATAAAAATGCTATTTGCTTGCTTTTTCTATGTATTCACCTCTTGTGGTATCCACTCTAATTATCTCTCCTTCTAAAACATGAAAAGGAATTTGAACAACGGCACCTGTTTCTAAAGTAGCTGGTTTTTTATTAGAACCTTGAGTATCACCTTTAAAATTAGGTGCTGTTTCTATGATTTTTAACTCCACAACTTGAGGAACTTCAACACCAATTGCCTTACCATTATGAAATAAAACTTCTACCATCATACCATCTAAAAGCCATTTTTTAGCTTCACCTACATCATCTTCTGTGATGGCTACTTGCTCATAAGTTTCAGTATCCATAAACTGACAATTTTCACCGTCATCATAAAGATATTGCATTTTTTTATTCTCTAAATTTGGAGCTTCGCACTTATCTCCCGCATGAAAAGTCTTTTCAAGGACTTTACCATCAATAAAAGATTTTATTTTTATGCGTACAAAAGCAGGACCTTTACCTGGTTTTACATGCTGATATTCTACTATCTTAAAAGGAATACCATCAATTTCAATCTTTAAGCCTTTTTTTAAATCACCCATCGAATAAGATGCCATAATCATTCCTTATATGAAAAATAAATTTTATTTTATCAAATTTTATTTTATATACTTATAAAAAATTTATTTTCAAAACAAGAAATTTTAGTTAAAATTATACAAAGCATAGCAAATGCTCGCTTCATTATTATTTTAATGAAGAGGAAAGTCCGAGCTGCAAAAGACAAGAATTCCATCTAACAGATGGCTAGGGCAACCTAAGGGAAAGTGCAACAGAAAACAAACTACCACTAAGTGGAAAAGGTGAAAAGGTGAGGTAAGAGCTTACCAGCGATTTTAGTAATAATTTCGGCTTTGTAAACCCAATTCGCAGCAAGAAGGGATGGTTTAAGTCTTTAGTTGGACCCTTCGCTTGATTTTGTTTGTAAAAACAAAACTAGATAAATGAGCATTCAAGACAGAACTCGGCTTATAGCTATGCTTTAGTATATTCTAAAGCTCTTTTAAATTTATGAATTTCTTTAGCGGCTATATCTTTTTTGCTGATAATAAGCCTTATTGCTTCTTCGGTTAAAGCTTTAACTTCTATTAGTTTTTCATTATCCATATTGCGTGGAAAATTATCTACAAGCTCTTCTAAAATACTGATATTTTCTTCGATTAAAGCAAGTTTAAATTTATCAAGCCAAGTTTTCATTATTATGAACATCTCTCCAAGCTTCTAAAAGACCTTTTACAACATTGATTACTTCATCTACTCTTGCTTCATTATTTTCCAAATTTGCTAAAGATAAAAGTTGAATCTCTCTTGTATAAAGACCACTTAAATAATGTGCTACGTCTCCACCTTTTTCATAATCAAGATTATCAATAAGCTCTATAAAAATAGCCGTAGCTCTTTTTACATAATAAACTCTTTGTTCTATATCTTCATTTTTAATAGCAAATTTAATTCTTGCACAAAAACGTAAAATTCCCTCATAAAGCATTTCAATAAGCTTTTGTGGAGATTCTATCCCCACTTGATTTTGAGAATAAGCATTATAGGCTAAATTATTTTGCATCTTATATTCCTTAACTATTTTGATTATTCATGGCATTAATCATATTTGTTATGGTATTAAGCTGTGTATTTAATTTATTTAAAATACTTTCATATTGCAAAAATTGATTTTGCATTGTTTCATATTTTGAATCAATTAAAGATTGAGTTGATTCTTTAGATTTTGTTAATGATTTTGTTTCATTAGTTAAACTTTCATCAAGCTTAGTTAAAGAACCATTAGTTCCTGTCATACCTTGAAGCTTGCTTTTAAGCTGTGCAAAAACTCCAAGTCCTTCAACTGGCTCTGAAATTACAGTAGTATTTTTTAAACCAAATTGTTTAAGAAATTCATCATCTCCTTTGATTGTTAAATCAGAACCATTATCACTACTAAATTTTATAACAACACCTTGTTTTCCATCTTTATTAACTTCTTCAAGTTTAACATTTAATCCATCTATATTTAAACTATTAATATGCTGAACCAAATTTTGCATTTGTTCTTCTTTGGTATCACCTGTAAGAACAAAATCTTTTCCGTCTCTAGTTTTTGATAAATCATAAGTTTGATTGTTAAAAACTATAGTAAATTTACCTTTTTCAAATTTAATTTCTTTTTCGCTTTCTGATAAAGTTTTAGTTGTATCGCTAGTTTCTACCAAATCACCTGTATAATTGATATCTTTGTATTGAGTAATACCAGCAAAAAAACTTTCAATAAAACTTGGATCTTCATTCATTTTTTCTTCAAAAGTTGATTGAGAAAAGCTCAAGGTTCCAGAATCACTTAAACTAAGTCCATAATCTTGCAAAGAAACCATTACCTTAGAAGGAATTTTATTACCATTTGCATCTTCAACAAAACCATCAACAGATTGAGTTCCAAAAAGTGTTGAAATAATAGTCGATCTTATACTATTTACTTCTGTAACACCCTGTAAAGTTCCCTTTGTTCCTGTTTCACTATTATAATCTGTGGCTGCTTGTAAATTAACTATTAAGTCATTATAGCTATCTACAAGATCATTCATAGCCTTTATGACAGATTCATTATCTTGCTGGATATCAAAATTAATCTCTCCGGTTGAATTTAAAGTCAAAGTTATACCAACGCCCAAGTCTGTTACTGTATTACTCTGACGAATCATTTTAACACCATCTAAAGTAAATTCTGCATTTTGGGCTTTTTGGATATGTAAAGGATTATCAGGATCATCTACTATACCATAACCTGTAAAATTATTTGGATCTATGGTAGTAATATCACCAGAACTACTATCAGATAAAGGTTTATGAAGTTCCCAGCCAAGATTTGAAAAAAGTTTTGAAGCATTTGAATCAACTTGATATAATCCATCTTCATTTTTGAAACCATCAAAAAATCCAATCGCATTATCTTCGCCTGTTTCTTTACTTGAAAGAGTAAGACGATATGGAGCATCTTTTTCTCCGGTGTTAACTATTTTAGCTTGTATATTTCCATCTGTTGCTTGATTAATCTTATCGGCCAAATCTTTATAAGTCGTAGTCTTGTCATAAGTTATAGTATATTGTTTTCCATTTTGAAATAAAGTAAAAGAAGCTTGTCCATCTAAATTTGCATCAACATAGCCACTATCATTTGAAAGACCTTTACTTTGATAAACATCTTTTTGAGCTAATTGGGTTACATTTATTTTCATACTTTGCAAACTTACACCACTATCAGCTGTTAAACTAGCTGGAGGATTAGTAGTTACACTTGCATTTACTTTTCTTTTTGCAAAAACAGTTGCATCACCCAAAGCTGAAACTGCTGTTTGAAAACTTAGGAGTTTTGTTTTAATCTCAGTTAAATCTTTTTGTTTAGTGTTATTTTCTTCAATTTTAGTTGTATATGGTTTTATACGACTTGCCTCATCTGCTGCTTTTAATTTATCAATGACATCTTGTGTTAAAACTCCGGATCCAAAACCTAAACTAGATAAACTTCCAAATGCCATTTAACTCTCCTTATTATAAATTAATCCCAACGCATCCCTAAAATATTCAGCCAATCTCATGGCTTCTTCACTAGGAATTTGACGGATTTCTCTTCCTGTATTTTTTTCAGTAACACTAATATACATAGAGCCTATTTTATCATTAAAAGCAAATCTTATATTTGTATTTAACGAATCCATTTGCTCATTTAAATTTTTAGTAATTTCTGATAATTTTTCACTTAAACCTTCTTGTTGAGTTTGTTTAGAATATTCAGAATTTGTTTGAACTTTCTGAATATTTTCCTCATTGGTTTTATGATGACTTTGAATATTCACATTATTTGATATATCCATTTTAGCAAGCTTAGTTACCTCCATTTTAAAATCCTTTTTAAAATTTTCGCTTTGTCATCATATCGGATTTAAATAAAAAAAATTAATAGTTTATATAGAAATTTATAAACTTACAAAACTACAAGCAAAAAGTATTCTCAAATTTAAAAAATTTCAAATTTTTTGAAAAGTTGTGTATCATTTTTTAAAATTTTACGTAAGATTAGATCATCAATAATTTCTTTGGAGCAAATAGTTTCTTCAGGCCAAGTTCTTTCATAGCCTTCCATTTTTCCTTTAGCACTTGCATCTATAGCTACTACTTTTTCTTTTATATATATATCTCTTTTAGCATCTATATTATTAACAACTCTCCATACTAGCATATAAGGATTTTCTAACCGATTTTCTTTATCTAAAAAAACTAAAATTCTAAAATGCTTTTTAAAATCTAAAAGTTTTTCAAAACTTTCTTTTATGCTTTCTTTTTTATCAAGTAAAATACATACTATAGGATTTTTACTCTCTTTATAAAATTGTTTTAAATCAATAATTTCAAGCTTAGTTTGAAATAGTACTTTTAAATCTTCATCTTCTAATAGTTCCAAACTTTGTATTATCTTCTCTTCAGTAGCATCAAGTCCAGCTTTTCCCCCAAAACAAGCATTAGGAGATGAATGATCTAATTGATCGCAAATTCCTTCGCTAATTAATAAATCTTGACAATCAAATCGATTTAAAATATAAGGGATTAAATTATCATAATCATTTAAATCTGGACCATCTTTATCCACAAAAATAGCGTGTTTTACAAAACTCATTTGCCCTATACCCCAAAAAGCGTGCATAATTTGTTTAGCATGAGCTGGATATTTTGTATCAATCTTTGCTAAGATAAGATTATGAAAAACACCATTTTCTGGCATTTTATAATCAATTAAATCAGGAATACTAGTTTGCAATAAAGGCAAAAATATTCTCTCAGTTCCAAGTCCCATAATTTTATCTTCCAAAGGAGGTTTTCCTACTATAGTGGCTTGATAAATAGCATCTTTTTTAGCATAAATTTTTTCAACTTTCATTACTGGAAAAAGTTCTTGTGGAGTGTAAAAACCTGTATGATCCCCAAAAGGACCTTCGAGTTTAAACTCATCTAAATCTACATAACCTTCTATAACAAAGTCGCTATCATATGGAACATAAATACCATTTTCACAAGGAGTAAGCAAAGCTCTTGTTTTTTTAATAAAACCATAAAGTAAAAGTTCAAAAATCCCTTTTGGCAAAGGGGCTTGGGCACACCAAATATATAAAGGATCTCCACCAATGGCAATGCTTACTGGCATTTTTTTAAAACCTGCTTTTTTATACTCATGATAAAAAAGTGCTCCATCTTTATGAATCTGCCAATGCATTAAAAGTTCATTTTTGCCACTTACTTGCAAGCGATACATTCCAAGATTATTTTGAGTTTTATCTACATTTTGGGTATAAACTTGGCCCATAGTAATAAATTTAGAAGCATCTTTTTGCCAAGTTTTCAAAATAGGAAGTTCTTCTAAAGAATTTAAAGTTTTAAAAGAAAATTTAGAACGTTTAGCACTTAATCTTTTAGGTGGAATATCTTTTAAGGAAAATAAAATCTTAAAAAAATCTATTTTTGCTTTTAGATTTGTAGGGATATGTAATTTTAAAAGCTTTGAAATTTCATCTGCTACCTCCAAATAAGGACGTGAAAAAATTAAATTTAAAGCTTTTTCATTACAAAAAGTATTCATAAGAACAGGGAAATTATAATTTTTATTTTCTTTTTTGCTTATAGGATGAGTAAATAATAAAGCTTTACCATCTTCTTGTTTTTTAGCTTCTATATAAGCAATATATCCCATCTCAAGATCAACATCTATGGGTTCTTCTATAATTTTTAACAAATCATTTTGTTTTAAAATTTTAATGAAATTTTTCATTATATCATTGCCTCTGCTCTTTTTAATAAATCTTTAGCTCCTAATTTAATAAATTTTAAAGCTAATTCTTCTCCTGCATTTTGAAAATCGTTTTTATTGATTGTAAAATCTTCTTTTAGATATTCACTTGCATCAGGAAGTCCTAAAATAGCTCTTATATGAATTTTATCTTGAAATAACTCAGCATTAATTCCAATAGGAACTTGACATCCACCTTCTAAAACTCTAATAAAATCTCTTTCTATAGTAGTTTCTATAAATGAATTTTCATCATTTAAGCAATCAAGCAAAGAAATAATTTCAGGCACATCAAGAGCTTCAATTCCTAAAGCACCTTGTGAAGCAGCAGGTATCATTTCATCTTTTGAAAAAATGCTTATATAATTAACTAAAGAATTTAATCTTAATCTTTTTATCCCAGCTAAAGCTAAAATGATTGCATCAAATTCGCCATTTTTTAATTTGTCTATACGAGAATTTACATTACCTCTTAAAGAAATAATATTTAAATCAGGTCTTAAAAGCAAAAGTTGCATTTTACGTCTTAAACTTGTTGTTCCTACTTTAGCATTTTGAGGTAAATCATTTAAAGTAGGATATTTTTGAGAAAGCATAGCATCATTACTCTCTTCTCTTTTTGAAATTGCTACAAGCTTTAAACCTTTTGGAAAAAAACTTGGCACATCTTTTAAGCTATGAACTGCTAAATGTGCTTTTCGTTCAAGCATACTTTGCTCGAGTTCTTTTGTAAAAAGTCCTTTACCACCTATTTTTGCCAAAGGAGAATCAAGCAAAACATCTCCTTTTGTTTTAAAACCTTCTAGTATAACTTTAATTTTATGTTCTTTTTCCAAAAATGATTTTACCCATTCGCTTTGCCATAAAGCTAATTGACTTTTTCTTGTAGCAATAATTAATTCTTTCATTTATTATCCTCTATTATCTCAACATCAATAATATCATCATTGCACGAATTCTGTTTTGTATTAGCCTTAAATGAATTTGTATTAGTGCTTATTTTTAACAAAATACCAAAAATAAATATTAAGATTCCTAAAATACTACTTAAAATTCCTGGAAAAATGAGTAAAAAACCAGAAATCACAAAAGAAAATTGTATAAACATATTTTTAAAACTATCGATATGAAATTCAAGCAAATTCTTCCAAAAAATTCCCAAAATTACAATACCACAAACCATACTAATTAAAACAAAAGCTAAAAAATTACCAAGACCAAAAACAACAATAAATAAAATCGTAAAAAATATTTCAAGTAAAATTAAAGGGGTTAAACTTAATTTAAATTTCATAATACTATCTTTTTTATAAGTTCTAAAGCTTTATTAGCATCAATTAATTCTTTTTTTAAGCCTTTTCTTTGAATTAATTCAATCTTATTTTCTTCAAAATTTTTTCCTATAACTAAAGCATAAGGAAATCCCATAAGTTCAAAGTCATTAATTTTAACTCCAAAACGTTCATTTCTATCATCTAATAATACTTTAATACCTTCTTTTTTTAAATTTTCATAAAGATTATTAGCATATGCAACTACTTTTTCATCTTTTATATTTGAAATAATAATACTCAAATCAAAAGGACTTAAAATTTTATTCCAAATACAACCTTTATCATCATAACTTGCTTCTATAGCTACAGCAACTAAACGACTTACTCCTATGCCATAACATCCCATATAAAAGGCTTGAGCTTTGCCATTTTCATCTAAAAAATTAGCATTCATAGATTTAGAGTACTTTTGTCCTAGTTTAAAAATATGACCTACTTCAACTCCTTTGCTTTTTTTTAATTTAGCGCCACACTCTATACAACAATCTCCTTCTTTTACTTCTACTAGATCTTTAAAACGATTTTTATTTAAATTTACAACATCAATACCTATTAAATGATAATCTTTTTCATTAGCTCCTATAATCATTTGTTTTTCATTTTCAAGTTCTTGATCTATGTAAAATTCAATATCTTTAAGCCCGATAAAACCAATAAATCCTGGACAAAGTCCTACTTCAATAAGCTCTTCTTCTTTAGCATCTTGCAATTCTAAAGCATTGATAGCATTTAAAGCTTTTACCTCTTGAAGTTCATCACAACCTCGTATAAAAAACACAACAATTTTACTTTCATTTTCATAAATAGCTTTTTTTGCAATAGCTTTAATAGTATAAAATTCATTTATTTTAAAAAAATCAGCTAATTCTTTAATGCTTTTAATATTTGGCGTATGAAATTTACTTGCATAATTAGCTTCTGGTCTTTCATCTTTACATTCTTTTTTTGCTCTTTTGGCAACCTCAATATTTGCAGCATAAGTACAATTTTGACAAGTCAAAATATCATCTTCACCATTATCTGTTAAAACCATAAACTCCTTAGATCCACTTCCACCAATAGCTCCGCTATCTGCATTTACAACGCGAAAATCAAAACCAAGCCTTGTAAAAATTTGACTATAAGTTTTATACATTAAATCAAATTCTTCTTGTAAATCTTTCTCGCTACTATGAAAACTATAACCATCTTTCATTAAAAATTCACGACATCTTAAAAGTCCAAATCTAGGTCTTGCTTCATCTCTAAATTTTAATCCTATTTGATAAAGATGCAAAGGAAGTTGTTTATAGCTTGTGATTTTGTTTTTAACTAAAGAAAGTATTGCTTCTTCATGAGTTGGTCCTAAAACAAATTCATTTTCTTTTCTATCTTTAAATCTTAACAATTCTTTACCAAAAACATTATACCTACCACTTTCTTTCCATAAATCTGAAGGAGTAATAAAACTAAGACTTAATTCTTGCGCTCCTGCTTTATCCATTTCTTCTTTTATAATTGTTTTAATTTTTTCTAAAACCATTTTCCCTAAAGGTAAAAAATTATAAAGACCACTTCCAATTTGCTCAATAAAACCTGCACGTGTTAAAAAAATATGGCTAGGCAAAAGTGCATCTTTTGGATTTTCTTTTGTTGTAGGGGCATAAAGTCTGCTAAATTTCATCCTCTTCCTTTGCATTGAATTCACATTTATATTGATTTAAATTTAAATCTTCTAAATCATTTTTTATATCAAAAACATAGCGCATAGCATTAATTATAGTATCGCTTTGAATTTTACCTTGCATTTTCTTTAAATTTATAGTTGGAGTGTGTAAAAAAGCTTTAAAAACTTGATGAATAAGTTTTTGAGCCTCTTTAAAATCTGATTTTTTAAGATAACCTTTATTAAGTGCTATTTCAAGCTGTTTAATAGCACATTCTTTTGCTTCTAAACGTATAGCTTTAATAACTGGCATAATAGCCAAATCATTTAAATACTTAAAAAATTCATCTGTCATTGCATTTACAATTTTATAAGCTGCTTGAGCTTCATATTCTCTTGAAATTAAATTCTTTTTAACAACTTCTTCTAAATCATCTACGGAAAAAACTTTAATCTTATCATTTTCTTCAAGTTCAATATCTCTTGGGACAGCAATATCAAAAAAATAGCGTTTAAAATCTACTTCTTGTAACAAATCTTTTGTTATGATTGCATTACTTGCATTTGTAGCAGAAAAAAATAAATCGTATTTATTAATATAGGAAGACAATTGACTTAAATGATCAAAATGACTTGATTTTCCTAAATCTTCGCACAATCTTTTTGCTCTTTTTAAATCTCTATTTAAAATAATGACTTTAGCTCCAGCAGAAATCAAATATCTAGATGCCAACTCACTCATTTCTCCTGCGCCAATTACTATTGCTTTTTTTTGACTTAAATCAAAGAATTCTTTAGCCTTTGCAACACAAACAGATGCTACAGAAATTGGGTTTTTAGAAATTTGAGTTTGATTTCTTACCTTTGCAGCACACTTAAAAGAAAAATGCATTATTCTAGAAAGATGTATTGAACAAAATTTATTTTCAAGTGCAAAAATAAATGCATCTTTAAGTTGTTTTACAATTTGAGTTTCTCCAACAACCAAACTATCCAAAGAACTAGCAACGGCAAAAAGATGGTGCACTGCATCAGTATCTTCGTAAATATCTGCTTTTTCAAAAAGAGTTTGAGAATCTATATTACAAAATATAGATAAAGAAGAGATTATAAATTTATCAATTTGATTTTTATTTTTAGCAAAAACTAAAATTTCAATACGATTGCAAGTGCTGATAACTAAGCTCTCTTTTATATTTTCATTAGCACAAATAATACTAAGAAATTCCTCTTTTTTAGCATTATTACTAAAGCTTAATTTCTCCCTTATAGAAATATCAGTATTTTTATGCGTAAAACTGACGCAAAAATAATGCATTAAAATTCCCTACTTATCATATTATCAATAATTTCATTTAAAGAGGTTTTATTATAATTTTCAATTGCTTTTAATGCTTGATCTCCATATGATCTAGCTTCATTAAACACCTCTTCTAGAATTTGATTTTTAGCCATTTGTTCTTTTACCCATGTAATCTCATCCTTATTTAATTCTTTTTTAAAAAAGCTCATTAACGTTTTTTTATCAACATCATTTAATTTTTTATAAAGATATATATAAGGTAATGTTGTTTTCCCTTCTTTAAAGTCGTTCATTATAGGTTTTCCAAGTATTTTTTCATCACTTTTAATATCTAAAATATCATCAATAATTTGAAATGCTAAACCTAAATTTTTACCATATATAGCAAAATCATCTTCAGATAAATTTGCTATTATAGCACCACATCTTGCACTTGCCTCAATTAAAATAGCTGTTTTGTGATAAATCATCTTTAAGTATTTATTCTCATCAATATTAAATTCTTGACTTAAATTAATATCCATAAATTCACCAAGAGATAATTTAACTACAGCATCAGAAACTATTTGTGCAAAATTAGTATCTATTTTAGAAAGCTCAAAAAAAGCTTTAGAGTATAAAATATCTCCGAGCATTAAAGCGTTTTTAGCTCCAAATTTATCATTAATAGAACGTGCCCCTCGTCTTAATTTTGCCTCATCAATTATATCATCGTGCAAAAGACTTGCTAAATGTATAAGCTCTATAATAGCACAAAGCTTAAAGGATATATCATTTTTCCCTGCTATATTTAAAAGTAGTTTTGAACGAAGTTTTTTCCCTGTATTGATATTATCTAACATTACTAAAACTGGTGTATAATCTAAATCTTTTAAATAATTTTGAATTAAACTATCAATTTCTTGCAATTTTTTTCCTTATTTTTGTTCTTGATTGGTTAAAGGTTTAACTTGCGGTTCATTAAAGTTAATCATAGGTACAACTTGATTATCCTGTGGAGGATTTTTTAAAGGAAATTTTCTTGGATCTAAAAATTTAACAGCTAAACGCGCATCCTTATCCTCTATATACACCACAAAAGTAGCCTCACCTTTGTTATAAGAGTTAAATTCTAAAATCAAACGTGCTCTATCAATATGAGGATTGGTATAATCTGGAATTAAAGTCTGAGTAACCCAATTTAAATTTCTACGCAAAGACATAGTAAATTGCCTTGGAAATTTTCTAAATTTAGAATGTACTATAATATTTGTATTATCAAATAAAGTCCAGTAAAAATCAAAATTTTGCACTTTATCCTCATATCCAAGCTCTTGAATTTCTACACTTGCTCTTTCATCTTTTTTTAAAATAAATTTATAAGTATGCTGAAAAACTGGCAAAGAAGCTTTTAAATCTTGCACACTAAAAATTAACAAAAAACATATTAAAAAATATATAAAAATATTTTTCAAATTTAACCTTCATATCCTAAAATTTCAGCACTTAAACCAATAAAAATATCGTTTTGTCTTTCTTTTATAAATTCATTATTTTCAAATATAAATTTTTTAATATCTCTATCATCTATCTTTTGGCGCTCTAAAAGTTCTATCATTGCTATATGTTCTGCAAAAAAATTATCAAAAGTTTTTTCTAATGCTCCTAAATTTCCGTTTTTAATAATTTCTATAAATTTTTCTTTAGGAGTTTTATTTAACATTTCATCAAAAATATCCATTATTTTCCTTAATTAAGAACAATTGATTATAAAATTTTAATAGTTAAAAGTAGCTAAATCAAAATAATAATAAAAAAATATTAAATAATTTTTAACTCTTTTTATGAATGTTATAAAAAGAGTTAAATATAAAAGTTTAGCTCATAAATTAATTTTTCACTCTACTAGCGTATTCAATACCTAAATCAAAAGCTTTTGCATTAGCTTCTTTTGTTTTAGCTGGCACCATCTCAAGCATAATTTCTCTTAATATATTTAAATCAATACACTTGCTCATATAAGCAGCAATAGCTAATGCAATTACAGATTGAGTTGCAACATTGCCTACCTCATCTTTAGCAATACTAATAATAGGAATTTTAAAAATTTGCCATTTTTTATAATCTTGTTCCTCTGGATAAACTAAGTTAGGCTCAATTACTATAATACCATTATCTTTAACTCCATCTTTAAAACCTTTATAGCCTTTATTTGCAGTAGAAAGCATAAAATCAATCTCTCCTTCTATGGCATAAGGAAAAAGAATTTCGCTCTCATCTATAATTACATCAACTTTTGTAGGACCTCCACGCACTTGTGAAGTATAAGTTGAAGCCTTAAAAGCATAAAGTCCTTTTTTAATTGCAGCTTTAGCTAAGATTTCTCCTGCAGTAATAACACCTTGACCACCCTCACCTCCGAATCTTAACTGAAATTTCATTGTAATGCTCCTAAATTTACCATTCTTCCCTCTTGAGCTGCTTTACGCACTTCTTCATAAGCTTCACAATATTCTATACAATCTTTATTTTGATATAAAATACCTGTTGGAAATTTATCTTTTCTTTCTTGGGGATCCATTTGTTCAAATTTAGTTTTTTCAACGCAACGTTCTTTGATCCAATTAAGCATGGAAACAGCTTCGCCCATTTTATTTTTACGTCCAAGATTAATATGACAATTTGAAAAAATATCAACAAAACTATAACCTTTATGTTCTAAAGCTTTATAAATAATATTTTCAAGTTTGTTTATTTCTATTACATTTGATCTTGCTACAAATGTAGCACCAGCAGCTTTAGTAAGCTCACAAGCATCAAAATTAGGGTCTATATTACCAAATTGAGCTGTAACGGTATAAAAACCTAATGGAGTAGTTGGAGAGGTTTGAGAATTTGTTAGACCATAAATAAAATTATTAATCAATATATGAGTAATATCAATATTTCTTCTACAACCATGTATAGTGTGATTTCCACCGATAGCTAAAGTATCACCATCTCCACTTACTACAATCACGTGTTTTTTAGGATTTGCTAATTTAATACCCGTTGCATAAGCAATAGCTCTACCATGAGTTGTATGGACTGTATTGCAATTAACATAAGAACTAGTTCTACCACTACATCCTATACCAGAAACTAGACAAACATCATCCATACTCCAGCCAATTTTTTCTATAGCACGAATAATACTTTTTAAAATAACACCATCACCACAACCCCAACACCATTGAGTTGGAAGCTTATCTACTCTTAAATACTCATCATAATTAAAAGCCATTTTATAAATTCTCCTTTACCTTAACTATAATCTCATCTGGAGTAATAGGACGTCCATTAGCCTTAAGTAATGAAATTAAATCATCTCTTTTGCTTACTCTTTGTATTTCTTCTAAATATTGACCCATATTAAGTTCGCAAACCATAATTTTTTCAAATTTTTTAACAACTTTTTCGATTTTATTTTCTGCTACAGGATACAAAGTTATAGGCCTAAAAAGTCCTACTTTTATTCCATCTTGTCTTAATCTTAAAATAGCCTCTTTTACGGAGCGAGAAACACTTCCATAAGCAATAATCAAAAATTCTGCATCATCAAGATAGTATTCTTCATAAGAACATATTTCATTAGTGCGATTTTTGATTTTTCCTATAAGTCTTTGTATATTTTTTTTAACAATCTCACCATCTTCTGTTGGAAAACCTATATCTCCGTGATGAAGTCCAGTAATGTGATATCGATAACCTGTAAAAAAAGGATTTAAAATAGCACTTTCGTTTTCACCTACAGCATAAGGCTTATAGTTTTTTTTATCTCCTTCAAATTTAGCACGATTAATAATTTCTAAATCTTTTAATTCTGGAAGTATTGCTTTGCCATTCATGTGACCAATAGTTTCATCCATAAGTAAAAAAACAGGGGTCATAAATTTTTCAGCTAAGTTAAAAGCTCTAATAGTTTCACTATAAGATTCTTCTAAAGATGCAGGGGCAATAGCAATACTTGCATAATCTCCGTGAGTTGGAGATTTTGCTTGAAACAAATCTCCTTGTGCTACTCTTGTTGGAAGTCCAGTAGAAGGACCTCCTCTCATCACATTTACAATCACTAAAGGAATTTCTGCAATAAAAGCATAGCCAATTTGTTCTGATTTTAAAGAAATTCCAGGACCACTGCTTGCTGTCATTGCTTTTACTCCACTCATTGAAGCACCTATAGCTACACTAATACCAGAAATTTCATCTTCCATTTGAATAAAGGTTCCATTGTTTTTTGGCAATAAATAACTTAACTCATGAGCTATTTCTGAGCTTGGGGTAATAGGATAACCTCCAAAAAATTTACATCCACAATCAATTGCAGCCTTTGCAATTAATGAATTTCCAGTTGCTATAATTTCTCTCATCTTACTTCCTATATTAATTTTTTATAATTGTTATCTTTTATTAATTTTGCTCTATCTCTTGCTTGTGGTGTTAATTTAGCAAATTGAAATTCACTTTTTTTGGCTACCATAATTGCAAAATCAGGACAATGGACTTCACACTCGCTACAACCTATACAAGATTCAGGATATACAACTTCTATCATTTGACCTAAAACAGCATGAATCTCATCACGCATTGCTAAAACCCCTGCTGGACAATAACTTACACATATATTACAAGCTTTACATCTTTTTTCATCAACCCAAACTGGAGTATTTTCCGGTGCTATCAAGCTCATTTATGCTCCTTGATAAAATAAAAATTTTTAAATATTTTAATTTGATTTTATTTTTAATTTTATTAAATATAATAATTTTCATAAAAAAACAGCAATTTTGTTTCAATTTGTTTCAAATGGTGAATTTTTAAAACTATTTAAACAAATTTGTTGGTAACTCAATAATATTTTTTATAAGATTAAAAGGTGATTTTACAACATCTCCTAAAATTTGAGTATGAAAATTAGGATTATCTAAAGAACCATCTACTTTGATATTAGTGCTTATCTCTTGATTTTTACCCAAAATAACGTAATTTATAATTGGAACTTTAGAAATAACACTAGAGGCTGATTTTAAAGTCTTAAGTTCTAAATTTAAATCTATATTTTTTAAACGCAAATTAATATTTCCAACTCCAAAAATATCAACACTTTCACCATTTAAACTAATTGCCTTAACCCTAAACAAATCCTTCTTGCGATCAAAAACAACTACTCCATCAATTACACTAAGACCCTTTTCATTAAAAGTTGGAGTTTTAAATAAAAGCAAACTTGGAACCGTATCAATAAAACTTATAAGCTGATTTGTTCCTTTTAAATCTTTAATAAAAGTATTTTTGATTTTAAATTGTCCTTCAAAATCCTCAAAATTTCTACCAGTGACATTTAAATCAAAAACCCCTTGTAAAACGGCTTGCTTTTGAAGAAAAGTATTTAAAAACTCATCATTAATATTGTTAATATTTAAATTTATATAATTTGGCGAAAAATCAAAATTTAAATTTGTATCATTTTTATTAGCTTTAATGTTTAAAGTATTTTCATTAAGATTTGCTTCCAAGCGATCAAATGATAAAGTATTATTAGTATCTTTAAAAATAATATTAAAATTAGCTCCACCAAAATAAATATTTTCAGTATTAGAATCTAAACTAAAAAATTTTTCTTTATCTTCTTTATAAATATAAGTTAAATTTTTAAAATGAATTTCTTTATTTTTATCGCTTAATATTGCACTAATTAAATCGCTTTTTGAGTTAATAAAAATAGTATTTTGTTTTTTTTCTATATAAAAACTATCATTTTGATAAGGATTGCTACCATTTAAAAAATTACTTTGAAAAGAAGCATTATTAATCTCTATTTTAAAATTATCAAAATCACTTCCGCTATAAATAACACTTTGAGCATTTTTAAAACCCAATTGTTTAAGCAAAGGAGAATATAAAGCCAATATTGAAGGATTATTTAAATTGATTGTTAAATTATCTGAAATTTCTAAATCTAATTGCCACTTAGGGATAAAAACTTTGCAGTTTTGAGTAAAATCAAGATCTATAATAAGATCTTCATTTTTTATATCAAAAATATTATTTTCCACACTAAATTGATCTATTTTTGTATTAAATTGACCTATTTTTGTATTTAAATCAATACTAGCATTAAAATCTGCTTTTAAAAATTTATTTGTGATATTAGCTTCTTCTATATTTAGTGTGTTATTATTTATCTTAAGCAAAGCTCTACTAACATTTGTATCCAAAAAATTTAAAATAGAATTTTCTATAATGAATTTTCCATCAAACAAACTTTGATCTTTATAAAAACCAAGATCTAAAGTAAAATCGGTTTTTGTTTTTCCTTCTTTTTGAAAAAATGGTATTTTAACATCATAAAAATCTAGCGCTTTCCAGAGCTTTTGATCTAACTTTAAGTTATTAGATATAATATGTAAGTAAATTCCTGCTTTATTTTCATCCATTAAATCATAAATATAAATTTTACTTGCACTTAAATCTGCTTGTTTATAATTAGCTTTTTTAAAATTAAAATCAAGCTTTTGCTTATTTAAACTTAAATTAAGTTTTGGAATTTCAATTGGATCCATTTTGCCATCTAAACTAATTTTAACTTTATCAACATAACCTGAAGCTTCAATATTATCTAAATAATATCTTTTTTTATTAAAATCTATAAAACCTTTAATATAATCTAAATAATAAAATTCCCCTTTTACTCTATTTCCAACCCATAAAATAAGATCTTCTGGAAGTTGAACTTTATTTTGAATCTTATTAAAAATCTCTAAAATATTTTTAAAACTAATTTCTTTAAAATTATAAGCAAGTTGGCCATTTTTATAAGAAAGATTTATATTAAAATTAATCAAATCAGAATTTGCTTTAGCATCAAAAAAATAAAACTCGCTCTTAGTATTAATATCTAAATTTCCAACTATGCTTAAATTATAATCCTTAATAAGCATTTTTTCTATATTTACTTTTATATTATTTTTTTCTTTTTGTAAAGTTGTTTTTAAGAAAAATAAATTATTATTAATGAAAAATTCATTGTTTTTAAATAAAATCTGCAAATGATAGTCTTTAAAAACTAAATTACGAATATCTATTTCTTGTATAAAAATATAAAAATATTTTAAATTCTCAGCAAGACTTAAAAGTTTAACTGAGGCAAATTGATTGGTTTGCTTTTGGGAATTAATGTCTGATTTTTGATAAATACTAATATTTTTTGCCCTTACAATTAATTTTTTATCTAATTTAATATATAATTGCTCTAATTTTAAAAAATCAAATTGGACACTTGATATGGAAATTCCGTTTTTTAAAACTAAAAATAATAACATCACTAATATAGAAATTGTCAATAAAAAATATAGTATTTTTTTCTTCATACGTTACTTCTTTCTATTTATTATTTTTGGAATTTTTTACTACTTGCTTTTTCCGCTTAAAAGTAATTCTGTAGTTTATATCCCGAAAGGCTCAGTGGGACAAATTATATCATATTTAAATCAGAATAATTATCAAATGAGTATAATTGATAAATATATTTTATCTTTTTTAGGTCATCCTCAATCTGGCTGGATTAATATAGGAAACAAAGAATTAAATCGTGCTGAATTTTTATATAAACTCACCGTATCTAAAGCTGCTCTTGAAACTATCACTTTAATACCAGGTGAAACAACAATTGTTTTTTTAGATCAAGTTGCTAAACAATTAGATCTTAACAAAACTATACTTTTAAAAGAATTTGAAAAACAAGCCTCTTACAAAGAAGGAGTTTTAATACCAGAAACTTATAAAATTCCTAAAGGAATTACTGAATCTTTATTTATTAATTTTATATTAAAGTATTCTGAAAATAATTTTCAAAAAATCTCTAAAAAAATTTTTGGGGAATATAATGCAAAAAAATGGCATCAATATATTATAATAGCTTCAATTATCCAAAAAGAGGCAGCTAGTGAAGATGAAATGCCAATTGTTTCAAGTGTTATTTACAATCGTCTTAAAAAAGGAATGAAACTTCAAATGGATGGAACACTTAATTATGGAATTTATTCTCACGAAAAAATAACACCTCAAAGAATAAAACAAGATAATACTTCTTATAATACTTATAAATTTAGCGGGGTTCCACAAGATGCAGTTTGCAATGTTTCATTAAATGCTATTAAAGCTGCTATTTTCCCAATAAAAAGTGAGTATCTATATTTCGTAAGAGATAAAAATACAAAAAAACATATCTTTACCACAAATATCAAGGATCATAATAATGCTATTAATAGACAAAAATAATGGAACAATTTTTGCTTATTATTTAAAAATATCAAATAAAAAGGAAGAAAATGATCTCACCATTTAAATCGAAAGAGCTTGTAGCAAGCGCTTTAGCTGGTAGAAATTTAAGAAATCAACTTATTAATTCTAATTTAGCAAATGTTGATACTCCTTTTTATAAAGCAAGAGATATTGAATTTGAAACAGCTTTAGTTAACCGTGCTAATGAAATTTTTAAGAAAAATGATAACAAAGAATTACAATTAGCAATAACAGAAGAAGGACATCAAAAACCTTGGAAATTTCCAGATCCAAATAAATCAACTATTTATTTAAGAGATGGACATTTAGCGAGAAATGATGCAAATACAGTAGATCTTGATGTAGAGACTACAGAAATGAGCAAAAATACAGTTATGATAACAGCTCTTGATGGGGTATTAAGAAGACAAAGTAATATTTTTAGCTCCATTATTGATGCAAGCTCTAAATTAAGTTAAAGGAAAATTATGGCATACTTAAGTGATTTTGATATAAGCGGATATGGATTAAGTGCTCAACGCTTTAGAATGAATGTCATTAGTTCCAATATAGCTAATGCAAATACAACAAGGACCGCAGAAGGTGGGCCTTATAGAAGAAGAGAGGTTATTTTTAAAGCGACAGATTTTGATAAGTTATTAAATGAACAAATTAATAAAGATAATAATTTCTTAAAATATGAAAACCCTTTAAATGATCCAACTTCTCCTAATGATGCCAAACCTGCTATTATGAGTGTTGTGGTTGATAAAGTTGTAAGAGATGATAAAGATTTTCGTATGAAATACGATCCTTCTCATCCAGATGCTAATGCAGAGGGGTACGTAGCTTATCCTAATGTTAATCCAGTTATCGAAATGGCCGATTTAATTGAAGCCACTAGAGCTTATCAGGCAAATGTAAGTGCTTTTACAAGTGCTAAAACTATAGCGCAAAGTGCTATTGATTTACTTAAAGGTTAAAAATGAATAATATTAATGATTTAAGACTTAATACAATTTCAAATAATAACTTATCTGATAATAAAACTTCAAATAATATTGGAGATGAATTTTCAAAACTTCTAAAAAATGAAATTAATAGCCTCAACAAAACTCAAGAAGATGCTGAAGCAGCTATGACAGATATAGCAACAGGAGAAGTTAAAGATTTGCATCAAGCTGCAATTGCTATAACTAAAGCCGAAAGTAGTATGAAATTTATGCTTGAGGTTAGAAATAAAGCTATTAATGCCTACAAAGAAATTACAAGAACACAAATTTAAACTTTGATACAAGAAAACAAGAGAAATAGAATATCAAAAGTTGCCTTTGCTTTTTGCATGGCACTTTTATTTATGATTATTTTTCTCATTTCAACTTTTTTTCTAACTTCAAAACGTCATATTCCAAACACAGAAAAAGATCAATATTCTCACGCATTAAGAGGAAATATTGTTACAAAAGATAATTTTACCATTGCATCATCGCGTCAAGTATATCGTGCTGAAATTGATCTTAGAAGCATTGATAAAGATAAATTTGATTTATTTTTAAAGCTTTTTCAAATTTATAGTGGAGCTAGCAATGAACAAATGCTTGATATTAGAAAAAGAATTCAAAACGCAAAGAAAAAAAGTTATAATTTTGTCCTTTTGCAAAACCTTGATTCAAAAAGAGCAAGCTATTTAAAAGAACTTGCTAAAAAACTATATATACAAGGATTTTTTAAAGCATTTAACAATAACAATCGTGTTGAAACTAGAGGTTTAAGTATTATTGAACATAGAGAAGATAGAATTTATATGTCAGCAGATACTTTAACTCCTGCTATTGGCTATACAAAAACTTTTTTAGATAAAGACAATAATATTTTAAAAAATATAGGTGTTAAAGGTTTAGAAAAATACTATGATGAATGTTTAAGTCCTTTACAAGATGAAAAAATTCAAGGTCTTAAAGATATAGGAGGGAATATTATTTTAAATTCTAACTCCTTGCAACAAAAAAAAATTAATGGTTGCGATCTTTATCTTAATGTTTCACTAAAACTTCAAAAAAATATAGAAAAGGCAATTGATCAAAGAAATGAAGAATTAAAAGCAAATGAAATTATTGTAGGGGTTATGGAAAGCAAAACAGGTAAAATACTAGCCCTTGCTAGCTCAAGAAGATATGATCCTAAAAACCGTAGCAAAGATTTATCTGTTTTAAATGCTAGTGCTATAGAATATGGCTATGAAGCTGGATCTGTTATTAAGCCATTTATTTTTGTAACAGCTTTAAGACTTAATAAAATTAAACTCGATGAAATCATTAATACTTATGGAGGGAAATATAAACTAGGACGTTTTATTATCAGCGATGATCATAGAAAAGATAAAATGAGTATGGAAGAAATTATTCGATATTCATCAAATATAGGAATGATTCAAATCGCTAAAAGATTAAATAATTTAGAAATTATTTCAGGACTTAGAATTTTTAAATTTGGAGAAAAAAGTGGTATAGATTTGCCTTATGAACAAAAAGGAGAGCTTCCAAATCCTAAAAGATTAAGAGATATAGAAAAATCTGTTTTAAGTTATGGATATGGTTTAAAAACTACTTTTATACAACTTCTTGGAGCTTATAATGTCTTTAATAATGATGGAATTTACATCACCCCAAAACTTGCAGATAAGTTTTATCAGAATGGACGTTTTATTAGCTTGGACGATGAAATTAAAAAAGAAAAAATTCTTTCAAATGAAGCAGCAAAAACTATGCAAAATATTTTAATTGACGTTATAGAAAAAGGAACAGGAAAAAAGGCTATGACACCTGGTATTATCATAGGAGGCAAAACAGGAACAGCAAGAATTGCAGAAAGACAAGGTTACACATCTAATCGCTACAATGCTTCCTTTTTTGGCTTTGCTAATGATGAAAATCATCGCTATACTATAGGGGTTTTAGTAAGAAATCCTACTAAGACTTATTATGCTGCACAAAGTGCTTTACCTATGTTTAAAGATGTTATTGATATTTTGATCAATGAAGATTTTTTAAAACCTATACAAAATAATTCTAATCAATAATTTTTTTTATCACTCTTTTTCATTTTAATATAAATATGTAAAATATCTAAAGCCGCTGGAGTAATACCACTAATCTTACTTGCTGCAAAAAGAGTTTGGGGTTTAAATTTTTCTAATTTTTCTACTACCTCATTACTTAAACCACTAATATTTCTAAAATTAAAGTCATTTGGAATTTTTAATTCATTTAAATTTTTCATTTTATTGATTTGTGCTTTTTGCATTTTAATATAATGATAATATTTGGCTTCACTTAAAATTTCTTGTAAAGAATACTCATCCATATCCTCAAAAATTGTATCAACTTTTCTAAGTTTTTCAATATTAAAACTTGATCTTGCAACGATTTTTTGCCAGTTTAATACTGAGGTGATTGACTCTTCTTTAATACTTGCTAAAAATTCATTATTTTCATTATTTGGGGTAAGTTCTTTTTCTAGTAAAAATTTTAAACCTTTATTCAAATTCTTATTAATATTTTCAATAAAACCAAAGTCTTTTTTACTTAGAAGCCCTAATTTAAAACCATATTTACCAAGTCTTAATATAGCATTTTCTTCTCTTAATAAAAGTCTAAATTCAGCCCTTGAAGTAAACATTCTATATGGCTCTTTTGTTCCTTTTGTTACCAAATCATCAATCAATACGCCTATATAAGCTTCATCCCTATCTAAAATAAAAGGTTCTTTTTTATCAATAGCTAAAACCGCATTTACCCCAGCCATAAAACCTTGAGCTGCAGCTTCTTCATAACCTGTTGTTCCATTAATTTGTCCAGCACAATACAAATTTTTAATTTTTTTAGTTTCTAAAGTATGATAAAGCTCCATTGGATCAATATAATCATATTCTATGGCATAACCAAAGCGCGTTATTTTGGCTTCTTCAAAACCTTTTATACTTCTTAACATTGCAATTTGCACCTCATATGGCAATGAGGTAGAAAAACCATTTATATAGTATTCATTTGCAGCTTTTGTCTGAGGTTCTATAAATAAATGATGACTTTCTTTATCGCCAAAACGATTAATTTTATCTTCTATAGAAGGACAATATCTTGGACCTATACCTTCAATCTGTCCAGTAAAAAGTGGAGCACGATAAAAATTATTTTTGATTATATCATGTGTTTTTAAATTTGTCCTTGCAATAAAACATGGAAGTTGAATAGGATTAAAATTTTTTGTTCTAAAACTAAAAGCTTTAGGAAATTTATCTCCGTATTGAATTTCTAAAAGATTAAAATCAATACTTTTAGCATCAACTCTTGGACAAGTTCCAGTTTTTAATCTTCCAATATTTAAATTAATTTTTTTTAAAGAATTCGCAAGTTTTATAGAAGAGTATTCCCCTACTCTTCCTGCTTCAATTTTTTTCTCCCCAATATGAATAAGTCCATTTAAAAATGTCCCTGTTGTTAAAATAATTTTTTTAGCAAAATATTCATTATTTAAATTTGTTTTAACACCAAGCGCTTGATTATTTTCAATAATTAAATCTACAGCCTGCTCTTGAGAAATATCTAAATTATCCAAACTTAAAAGTTTATTTCTAGCATAAATTCTATATGCATCCATATCAATTTGCGCTCTAGAACCTCTAACAGCTACACCCTTGCTTTCATTTAATATACGAAATTGAATTCCTGTTTGATCTGTAATTTCTCCCATCAAACCACCCATAGCATCAAGTTCTTTTACTAAATGTCCTTTAGCAAGCCCTCCTATAGCAGGATTGCAACTTGCTGCGCCAATTTGCTCAATAAGAGTAGTTAAAAGTAAGATTTTTTTACCCATTCTAGAAGCTGCTGCACTTGCTTCAATTCCTGCATGACCTCCGCCTATAACAATAATATCAAACATAGCTAACCTCTAAAATATGTTGAGTAAAAAAGAATCTTAAAAAACTATTTAAGATTCTTGAAGGTGAAACATAAGTTCATTATAAGTTTTATTTTGACTTTTACAAAATTCATCTAAAGTTTGCAAGCTTGCACTGATACCCTCTTTATCTTCAATTTTTAATAATTCATCATAAAATTTTTCAATTATATCAACAGCTTTTTTATTAGGTTTACGACGAACAGAATAATATCCTATAACTTTGTTTGCAATAGAATCAAATGATGGAGTAACATTTGCAAAAACCCAATAATAATCTCCATTTTTTGATTGATTTTTTACAAAAGCAAAAATTTCCTTTTTTTCTTTCATATAATTCCACAAGAGTTTAAAAACAGCTTTTGGCATAGAAGAGTGTCTTACTATATTATGAGGTTTATATAAAATTTCACTCATTGAAAAACCGGCATATTTTAAAAAATCGCCATTTGCATAAACTATTCTTCCTTGTAAATCAGTTTTTGAAGTTATCAAACAATATTGTGTTAAAAAAATCTCCTTTGACATTGTTATTCCTCTTTGAATTATACTTTTAATTTTTCTAAAATTTCTAAACTTTTTTGTTCTAAATTTTTAACATCATTAACAATTATATTATATGCATTCTGATCAATATATTCAAGACTTGATTCTTTAATTGCTTTTTGAGCATTATCTTTTATATACTCTTTTCCTTGATTTAATTCATTCTCTTTAATACATTCGTCAATAATGCTTTTAGCTCTGTCATCATTACAAAGATTTGAAATTGGATCAACACTTTCAAGATTAAATTGTTGAGCTCCATTAAGGTTAAGATAAATATTTGATTTATACAAAATATGATCTATTTTTACAGTTGAAAGTATAAGTCTTTTTGCAAATTCTACAAAATCTTTTCCTAAAGATAGACTATTCTCTTCAAGACGCTTAAATGCTTGAGAAAATTTATTAATTCTTTCTTCTGACTCACTCACAATACCAAATATTTGCTCACTACCTGATTGAATATTTGTAAAATCTTGCTGCATTGTCTGTATGGCAATTGAAATTTCGCTTGTAGATTTTTGAGTTCTCTCTGCTAGTTTTCTAACTTCATCGGCAACAACAGCAAATCCACGTCCGTGTTCTCCTGCACGTGCAGCTTCTATTGCAGCATTTAACGCTAATAAATTTGTTTGATCTGCTATATCTCTAATTACTTCTACAACAGAAGTGATATTTTGAGAATTTGCTACGAAAGTCTGCACAGTATCTTTACTTGAATTTACAACTTCTAATAAAGAACTCATAGAATTTTGTAAAGAATTCACTTCAGAACCACTTTGAGTTGCAGTTTGTGTTATAAAATCAACCATATCATAAACATTTTTCATAATACTTATATCTTGATTTAAAGAAGATGAAATTTCTGACATATCTTTATTTTGATTTGTAAGACTTAAATCCATTAAAGTTTTTGATAAAGCATTTTTGTATGCCAATTTAGAAGTAGCCTCTATACTTGATAAAACTTTATTAATAAATTCTATATTAGAAGCAAAAGTTCCCTTTAAACCCTCAGGAAGTGCTTTTCTATAAAATTCACCCTTTTGAGAACAAGAAATAGCAGTATTAATTTCTCTTAAATAAGCCTCTAAATTATCTATGGTATTATTCATATTATCAGCAATAATACCTAATTTTTTACTTTTGGTATTAGTATAAATAATTCTACCATCAAAATTACCCTCTCTTAACTCCCCAGAAAGTTGAAGCAATTTATCAATTATAACTTGTTCATTTTTATAGTAAAAAAACATATATATAAGCAATACTAAAGATAAAATTAAAATAGGGATTGCTATAAAAATACTTATAAAAGCTCCTAAAATTCCTAATATAACCGATAAAATAGAAAATATAAACCAATTTACCATTTTAAATCTATACTCCTATGAAAATTAATAAATTTTAAGATATTTTAAAAAGAATGATTTTTAAGCCAAATAGACTTATAATTTTTTAGAATTTTTGAAAAGGAAATTATATTAAAAACAAGATTAATTCTATCTTAATTATCTAAGATTTTCTTGCAAATCGAAAACTAACTGATTGTAACTGACATTATAAGATGAAACGATTTCTATCAAAGAATCTAATCCTGCCTTAATGCCTCCTTGCTTCTCTTTTTCTAAAATAGTTTTATAAACACTCTCTATGATAGGCAAAGCTTTGCGATTTGGAGCTCTTCTAACTGAATAATAATTAATTATCTTACCGCTAGAATTAAACGATGGGGTAACATTTGCAAAAACCCAATAATAATCTCCATTTTTTGCTTGGTTTTTTACAAAGGCAAAAATTTCTTCTCCTTTTTGTATGGTATCCCATAGACATTTAAAAACAGTTTTTGGCATATCTTGATGCCTTACAATATTATGAGGCTTTCCTAAAAATTCCTTAGTCTCATAACCAGCATATTTGGAAAAATCATCATTTGCATAAATAATATTTCCCTTAAGATCTGTTTTAGAAGTAATTAAAGCATCTTTTGATAAAAAAATCTCTTTCATAATAATTCACCTCTAAATTTTTGACGCATTATATCGTGTTTAATTAAAATAAAAATTAAATATTTTTATTAAAATAATATATATTTGAGAAAATAAGTAACACTTAAAAAAGAATTCATATTAAAATAATGCTAAGTATTTATTTTTCTGTTAAAATTTTTGAAGTTTTTTTAGAGGAGTTTATTTTGGAAACTTTGAGTCAAACATTGGTAAAAAGAAAACCACCTTTTTTAAAATCTTTAATAAAAAGTCTCGGTTTTTGGGTTATTATTGGCATCGTTGGAGGAGTTATACTTGGATATTTTAATAAAGATTTAGCTTTTGCTAGTAAAGGCGGAGTTGAATATTTTATTAAAACTTTAAAAATTTTAATTGGACCTATTATATTTATTACCATTGTATTGGGTATTATTAGTCTTGAAAATCTTAAAAAACTTGGTAGTATTGGTGTTAAATCTGTTCTTTATTTTGAAATAGTAAGCACTTTAGCTTTAGCTATTGGAATTTTTATGGCAAATATCATGCAACCAGGATCTGGAATGAATCTAGATCCAAAAACACTTGATTTAACTAAAGTTGAAAAATATGTAAATCAAACTCAAGAAATTAGCGCCAAATCAGAAATTATGCATATTTTAAAAGATGCAATTCCAACAGATATTATTAGTCCTTTTACAGAAGGAAAAACTTTGCAAGTTCTTATTATTGCTATTATTACAGCTTTAATTATTTCTTTAATGAAGCAAGAAGATAAACAAATAATACAAAAAACATTTGAAATTGCACAAAATTTTGTATTTAAAATTTTACAAATTGTAATGTATTTTAGCCCTATTGCAGCATTTTCCGCTATGGCTGTATTGATTGCACAATATGGCATTGAATCTTTAATTAATCTTGGTTATTTACTTTTTGTAATGCTTATTTCTTGTCTTGTCTTTATTTTTATTATTTTAGGTATTATTTGTTATTTAGTTAAAGTAAATATTTTTAAATTTATGCGTTTTATTTCTAGAGAAGTTTTAATTGTTTTTGCTACAAGTTCAAGTGAGTCAGCTCTTGCTCCTTTAATGAGAAAATTAGAAAAAGCAGGATTATCAAAAACAACAGTTGGATTAGTTTTACCAACAGGATATAGTTTTAATCTAGATTGTACAAATATTTATTTAGCAATGAGTCTAATCTTTTTAGCGCAAGCCTTTAATGTAAATTTATCTTTAAGTCATGAAATTAGTATTTTAATTGTTTTAATGATAGCATCTAAGGGGGCTGTTGGTGTTACTGGTTCTGGATTTATAGTTCTTGGAAGCACTTTAGCGGCATTAGGTGGTATGCAAATTCCGGAAGCAAATAATGGATTTGGTGGAACCTTAGCTGAAGTTTTACCTGTAGCTGCTATAGGAATTTTACTTGGAGTTGATAAATTTATGTCAGAAATGAGAGCTGTGGGCAATCTTTGCGGAAATAGTGTTGCAGCTTTAATTGTAAGTATATGGGATAAACAAATCGATAGAGAAAAATTTAAATATGCTCTAGATCACCCTGAAGAATTTCGTAATGCTGGAATGTATTAGTTATCTTTTGAGGAAATCATAACGTTGAACTTCCTCAAAAATATCATTATTTTTTTTAAGCTGTTTAAAAAAACTTTTATTCAAATCAATCTTAAAACCTAATTGCAAAATTCTATCTTCACTTTGATCCAATTCTCTAAAAATAAAATTTAAATTAAAAATACTATAAGGAGAATAAGATACTTTATAATCAATATTTTCTTCGTTTTTATTTATATCAAAATAAAAATAATCATAATTTGGAATAGTAAAACTTACCCCAAGTTGAATGTTACGTTTTGCTTGATCAAAATAATAATAGTTTGTATAAGCTTTTAAAAAATTACTATAACCAAATTCTCCCCCGAAACTGACATCTTTTTGCTCTTTTTTTCTATCGATAAAACTATTAACACCAATTAAAAAATTATCTTGCTTATAGCGATTAATCAATCCACCAGAATAATTATAATTATCTTCACTCACATAAAGTTCTTTTTGAAATAACAAAGAAATATTTTTATATTCATATAAAGAATTTAAATTTTTAATTTTTACATTCCCATTGTTAAAATTCAAATCATCCCAAGTTTTATCAATGCCATTTTTATTTTCCAAGACATTAGACAACAAAGAACTAAAAGAATCTTTAAAATTTATATTATATTCTGGTGTTTTTATTTTTTTTTGAGAAATATTAAAATCGAATTTCTTCCATTGATTATTTGGGTTAGATCCTGCTAAAACATTTATAGTGCATATTACTACAATTAAAAATACTCTTTTCATCATTATCCAAAATAAAATAAAAAACATTATAAAAAAATAAAACAAATTAAAAGTAAAATAAGAAAAATTTGCTAAACTTCAATTGCGATCGCAATTTAATTTTAAGGATTTTGTTTGAAAAAGGATAATATTGTTGCTTCTGGCATATTTATTATTAGTATTGTTGTCTTTTTTGTTTGGGGGAGTTATTATATCTCTAATGATCATTTAATACTCTTTATTCTTGCAAGTATTTTTGGAATTTTTATGGCTTTTAATATTGGTGGAAATGATGTGGCTAATTCTTTTGGTACAAGCGTTGGCGCAAAAACCATTACCATAAAACAAGCTCTAATAATAGCCGCTATTTTTGAATTAAGTGGAGCTATTTTTGCAGGTGGAGAGGTTACAAAAACCATTCGTTCAAATATAGTAAATTTTTCACAAGATTTAAATCCTATGCTCTTTGTATCTATTATGTTGGCAGCTCTTATAAGCTCTGGAACTTGGATTTTTATTGCTACAAAAAAAGGGCTTCCTGTTTCAACGACTCATAGTATTATAGGAGGAATTGTTGGTGCTAGTATTATGATGGGAATGATATATTTTGATGGTGAACAAACTCTTTCTATGGTAAAATGGAGTGGAATTTTAAAAATTGCTATTAGCTGGGTTATTTCTCCTCTTTTAGGTGGTTTAGTAGCTTATTGCATTTTTAGCTACATAGATAAAAAAATTCTTAAACCTTCTAAAAACTTAAATGATCAAATTAAAAATATAAAAAAAGAAAAGAAAAAATTCAAAGAAGAATATTTTCAAGCTCTTAAAAACAAATCTCAAGATGAGCAAATCAAAGAATTAAGCTTGATCGTTTTAGATGATGGAGAAAAGGAAAAGAGTTTTTATAAAAATCAAATTAAAAATTTTAAAGAAAAAGAAAAAGCTATTGATATTTACTCTGTTTTAAAAACTCATATGCCTATAATAGGTTGCTTGAGTGCTATTATTATTTCCGCTATGTTTTTATTTAAAGGTTTAAATAATGTTAGCACATTAGATATTTTACAAAATGTATGGATTATAGGAATATTAGGTATTGTTGCATATATAGTTACTTTTGCCATTGTAAAAATTGTAAGAAAAACAGAACTAAATAAAACAACTAATAGGATTTTTGCATGGCTTCAAATTTTTACTGCTTCAAGTTTTGCTTTTTCACACGGTGCAAATGATATAGCAAATGCCATTGGACCTTTTGCTGCTATCTTAGACGTTTTAAAAAATAATACAATCAATGCAAATTCTCCAGTTCCTTTTGCTGCTCTTTGTATGTTTGGTGTAGCTTTAGTAATAGGACTTTGGTTTTTAGGAAAAGAAGTGATAAGAACAGTTGGTTCTAAACTCACAAAAATTAAACCAACAACAGGATTTAGTGCAGAACTTGGTGCAAGTTTGGTTATACTTCTTGCTACAGGGCTTGGTATCCCAGTAAGTTCAACTCATATTTTAATAGGGGCAATTTTAGGCATAGGTCTTTATAATAAAAATGCAAATTGGTCTCTTATGAAGCCTATAGGTTTAGCTTGGGTGATTACTTTACCTGCAGCGGGACTTATGGCGGCTATTGTTTTTGTTATTTTTAAATTTGCATTAGGGCTTTAATCTAAAGAATCTTTTAAATTGAATAAATTTAAAAGATTCTCTTTTGCTTGCAAAATATCATCTGTATTTAATATAAAATCAATATTTTTAGGTTTTTTATAAACTTTATCATAATATTCTAAAAGCATAACAATAACCCTTCTTAAATCACCTCTATCATAAGAACTTAACAAATCAAGACGTAAATTCATACTAATATAAGGTGTAATTTTTTCTATAGCTTTCTTAAATTTTAAAGGTGTTATTTTCGATTTATAAAATTTTTCTATTCGTAAAATACGATTTTCCAAAGAGCAAAAACAATAAATTTTAAAAGAATTTTGCATAGCTTCATATAAATTTAAAGGTAAAATAATATCTCCTATCCTTCTACTTTCAAGTTCAATAAAAGCCTGATTTTTAATATTTTTAAAATTCTCAAAAAGCATAGTTTCAAAAAATTTTTGATTTGGCTGCTCTCCCAAAATCGATCCAAAAACTGAACCTAAATGATTAGCTAGTTTTTCAAGATTAATACTTTGAGGTAATAATTCTAAAAGTTCTGTTTTTCCACATCCTGTATTACCACAAAGCGATAAAAGTTTAAAATTGAGTTGTTTGGAAAAATAATTATTTAAATACGATCGATAGGCTTTATAACCTCCTTTTAATCTAACCACGCGATAACCAAGTTCTGATAAAATAATGCTCACACTTTTAGAGCGCATTCCTCCTCTAGCACAATATACTCCAATCAAAGATTTTAATGGAAACTCTTTATATAATTCTAAAATATGTTTTGCCATATTATTGCAAATATAGCTTGCACCCTTGATTTTAGCCAAAGATTGATTTTTAGTATATAAAATACCTATCTCTTCAAATTCTTCATTATTTAATGCATAAAAATTTTTGGCTCTAAAAATGTGGGAATAAATAAATTCTCTAGGGCTTCTTGCATCAATCAAACAATCAAAATTTTGCTTATCAAATTCCTGAAATTCAAACTCTTGAAACATTATTAAAAGCTGTTGCTATTTTTTCGTAATTTTTTTTAAAATCACTTCCATAAACTCTAGTTTCTCCTATTGTTGTAATAAAATTGGTATCCCCGCTCCAACGTGGCACGAGATGATAATGACAATGCATTGCAATCCCAGCTCCAGCGTCTTTGCTTAAATTCATACCTATATTAACCCCGCTAGCATTTAATTCTTGTTTTAAAATTTTAACACCAACTCTTACTAAATCACTCATTTCTTGCCAAATTTCATTTTTTAAATTTTCTATATGCTCCTCGTGTATATAAGGAACTATCATAAAATGTCCTACAGAATAAGGATAAGCATTCATCACACCAAAGCAATATTTTGCTCTAAAAATAACTCCTAATTCTTCATCACTTTTAATTTTATTCGCACAATCACAAAAGACACAACTTTGTTTTTTATGATTAAAATATTCCTGACGCCAAGGTGCATACAAATATTGCATTATTTATCCTTACAAAAAACATCAATTCCTAAATTTTGATATTTTTCTATCTCATTTTTTTCTATCATATTACAAGCTAAAATAATTTTAGAATTAGGAATTAAAGAAATTATTTTTTTATAAGATACTTCATTAAAGGTTTGCAAAAAATAAATTCCTAAAATATCCGCTCCAGCAAAAATTGCCTTACTTAAATCTTCTTTATCACTAATTAAAACTAAAGCCTCAAGTCCTAAGTATCTTGTAAATTCAAGTAATCTTTTAAGTTCTTTTAAATTTAAAAATTTAGCACTAAGCAAAATAAAATCTGCTCCATAAACTAAAGATTCAAGAATTTGATATTCATCAAAAATAAGCTGTTTATTGAGCAAAGGAAGCTTAAGATAACGTCTTATTAAACTTAAATTTTGAAGATTTTGGGGTTGTAATTCAATACATAAAGCACAATTAGCTTTATCTTTTTCTAAATCCAAAGCTTGTTGTAAAAGTTTTTCTTCTTTTTCTTCTTTTATAATAGGCATAAATTTTATTTCATTATTGCTTCTTTGTAGATTTTTTTTCACTTCTTTTGGAAAAAAGGGATTTGAAGCTAAAGATCTTCCTAGCATATCATAAGGAAAAATTTTCTTTCTTTTTTCAAGCTCTATCTTGCTTTCATTTATTATTTCATCTGTTATTTTAAACATTCTTTAATCGCTTTAATATGATCTTTACTTTCTTTTGAATTTGAAAACTCTTTATCAACAAAAGTTTTTTCCAAAAACTCCCAAGCTTTTTTGCAATCTTTTAATTTATAATAACCCCAAGCAAGTGAATCAATATAATATAAATTATTTGGTTCTTTTTCTAGGGCAAGTTTTACTAAATATATCCCTTTTTCAATATCTATATCATTATCAATTAATAAATATCCATAATAATTTAAATATAAAGCATTACTATTATAATCTATTCCTTGTTCGAATTTTTTTGCTACAGATAAAACTAAACTTGGAGTTATTTTTTTATCTAAACTCGCTTGTTCAAATTCGAAAACGGCAGCACGCATAAGATATTCTTTATTTCCACTTTGCTCATACATTTTTAAACTTAAATTTTTAGCTTCATTAAATTTTTTAAGATCTTGATATAAAAAGATTTTAATATCATTATCTAAATCATATTCTAAAGCTAAATCTAGTGCCTCTTGTTTTTTTTGCTCTTTATTTAAAATATCAAGCAAAGAATAAATAAAACTTTTATTATTGCTTATTTTATAAAGATCGATATAAATATTTTCAAGCAAATCAAATTTCTTTTCATCATTATAAATTTTAGCTAAAACTGAACAAGTTTTTAATGTGCAACCATTTTTTTGACGCCATTGTTCAAGAAATTTTTTAATGCTTTTAGTATCATCTAAAATTGCATAAGTGCTGATAATTTTAAATAAAAAATCTTCTGTTGGATTTTGTTCATAAGCTAATTTGTAATATTTTAAAGCATTGATAAAATCTTTTTTTTGCACAAATAAATCGCCATAAAGTTCCAAATTTCTAAGATCATTAGAATTTTTAGCCAAAAGTTCGTTGATTAATTTTTGCGCTCTATTAAGCTCTAAACTTTTTAAAGCATAAAAAGCACTAAGTCTTTTAAGATTATCATTTTCATCTACATAAACTCTAGCAATATTGTCAATTTCTTTAATATCATTTAAATTATTTGCCAATGTCAAAAAATAAGCATTTTGTAAAAAAACAACATCTTTATATTCTTTAAAAAGATCTAAAAATATATCTCTAGATTTTTTATAATCATTAAAATACTCATAATTTAAAGCACTAAGAATCTGCATATCAAGCTTATTACTTTTTTGCTCTTCATAATCTTTAAAAACTACTTGGTTTTTATTTGCACAAGCTGTTAAAAAAATAGTTATTAAGATAAATAATAAATTCCTATACATTCTTTTTGCAATTCCTCTTTATGAAATTTAAAATATTTCCAAAATGGAAATGTTTTACACTGATTAGGTCTTAATTCATAAATACTACAATTTCTTTTCTTTTTATCAAAGAAAATACAAGCATATCCTTGTTCAAATTCAACTTCTTTTAAACTATATCTTAAGCCAACTTTTTTTATAAATCGTTCCATAAACTGCTTGTTATCTAGCTTTAAATAATCACTAAGAAGGTTTATTTCATCATTATTTATAAAAATATTCCCACTTTCTCCAGTGCAACATTTCCCGCCACATTTAGCACAAGCATTCTCATCAAAAGCATAAGGAAAATCTTTTTCATATATCATAACTTTTTATCCCAAACCTTAAGCAAATTTCATTCATTTTATCACTTAAGTGATTATTTTCATACATTAAAAAAGGAGCTAAAATTTCACAAGAACTTTTTACTCCTTTTCTTGCTTTAATCAAAACTAATCTTGACTTTGATTTAATATCTTTATGAACACA
The DNA here is from genome assembly GCF_016598975.1 of Campylobacter sp. 2018MI34. NCBI lineage: Bacteria > Pseudomonadati > Campylobacterota > Epsilonproteobacteria > Campylobacterales > Campylobacteraceae > Campylobacter > Campylobacter sp. 2018MI34. The sequence goes on along the minus strand of NZ_JAENKS010000008.1, from coordinate 6,826 downwards.
ACAAATTTTAATAATTTTTATATTATTTTTCTCCAATAAAGCACAAATTTCACTTAAAGCTATGCTTTCATAGCAAAAATATAAAATTCCTTGCGGTTTTAATAAATGATAGGATTTTTCAATAAAAACCTCTAAAGGTAAAAATTCTCTAAATTTGCTTATATTTTTATGGATATTATTGCTAAGTTGTGCCCCTTGTCTGTAAAAAGGAGGATTACTAACAATAAAATCAAATTTTTTTAAAGAATTAAAATTTTTAAAATCCTCGCAAAATACCTCAGCTTCCAAAAAATTATATTCTAAGTTTTTTTTAATAAGTTTTATATTTTCTTTTTGAATATCTAATAAATTTAAACTCAAACTAGGAATATTTTGTTTCAATAATATTCCTATAATACCACAACCACTACCAACATCTAAAACTTCAGATTTTATACCTTCTTTTAATATAAAATCTACAAGCAATAAAGAATCACTATTGTAACGATAGCCTTCTTTGTATTGAAAAAAATGCAAAAGCTCCAAACTATATCCTTAATGAGTTGGAATTTTAACTATCTTCTTTTTATCTATTTGTTGTTTTTTAGAAATATTTTGTTCAAAATTAATAAAATCTTTTGCAAAAAGCAAAGAAGAAAAAAACATTAAAAAGATAATTTTATACATAAACGCCTTCATTTTATAAAATAATCCCAAGATACTTTTATGATAGTTAAAGCAACAACAACTAAAAATAAAATTTTTATAAAATGTCCTTTAGTTTTTAGAACAAGTTTTGAACCTAAAAATGCACCTATAATTTGACCAAATCCCATTAAAAAACCTATATCCCATAAAACTTTATATTGCCAAATAAAAATAAAAAGAGCAACAATATTGCTAGAAAAATTTAAAATTTTAGTATTAATACTAGCCTGTTTCATGCTAAAACCCAATAAAAAGACACAAGCAAAAATCCAAAATGATCCTGTTCCTGGTCCCAAAAAACCATCATAAAAACCCAAAGTTAATCCGCAAATAATATGAAAAACTTTGATATTTTTAATCTTTGCTTTGCTTTGTTCTTTTCCAAAATTAGGCTTGAATGCAATATATAAAAAAGTAAAAGTTAAACACACTAATATTATAATTTTTAAAGAATCATCTTCAATAAATAAAACACCATAACTTCCGATAGCTGCACCAATAGCTGTAAAACAAACTCCCCAAATTAAATGAGGTAAAGTAGTTGATTTATAATACGTAAAAGCAGCAGTTAAAGATCCAAAAACACTCTGAAGCTTATTAGTTGCTATAGCCAAATGCGGTGAAATTCCACAAGCAAGGAGAGCAGGTATAGTTATAAGACCCCCGCCACCTACAATAGAGTCAATAAATCCTGCAAAAATAGCAACAAACAAAAGCACAAAATAATAAAATATATCAAAATTTTCAATTCCCATACTTTAAAATCTCCTTACTTTGCCCTAATCTATAAAGAGCAAAATCATATTTTACAGGATCATAAAAATCAAATTCTTTGAGTTTATTTGTTAATTCTAACACACTTTTAAAATCATATACTTTACGCTTAATAAGTCCTAAAGCAATCGAGGTTTTAAAAGTATGTATATCTAAAGGCATTAATAGATCTTTAGTATGAATTTTATCAAAAAGTCCCATATCAAGATTATCTTTTCTTACCATCCATCTTAAAAACATATTATAACGTTTTAATGGTGATTTTGGAATATTTTCAAAGCTTTTAGAAAAGAAAAAAGTATATCCATAACTTTCATAATTATTAAGCATTTTTACTTTCTGTATAAAAACTAAAATAGCATCTAAAATATTTTCTTCTTTTTGATAAGCTTTAGTAAATAATTCATTAAGAGAAATTTCTTGTTTTAATCTTCTAAAAGTAATAAAAATCTGAACAATATCTTGCTCATTTTGAAAACGATATTTTAATTTTTTACATTTTTTGTGAATTTGTTCTTCGTTTAAATTAATTAAATTAAAATCAAGCTTTTTTAAAAAATTAAGCATATTTTTTGCATTTCCATAAGAAAATAAAGCACAAATTAATGCTATAAATTCATCATTATATATTTTGGCAACTTGAAGAGGATCAGGAGCACTAAATAAAGCTTTAGAATTATTCTTTTCTCTTGCTAATTCATCTAGCTTGATTTTAAGATTAATTAAATTTTGCATTAAAATCCTTTATTTATTCTAATTTAAATTTTTTAGAAAGCCGAAAATTAAAACAATAAAAATAAAAGAATTTTTAAAGATTAAAGAAATTTGACAAAAAATAAAAAGTCAAATTTCAAAATTAATATTTAAGATTTAAGTCCTAATAAAGTATCAAGCATCTGATCAACAGTACTAACGATTTTTGCTGCTGCTCCATAACTTGATTGATATTGTATTAAAGCTGCTAATTCTTCGTTGGTATTTACACCACATTTTGACTGATATTCTGTATAAACAGAATTATATAAGGTAGTATTACTTGCAAGAACAACTTCATTATTTTCTCCATCACTTGCAATTTTACCTGTAAATTTTCTATAATATTCTTCTAAAGTTAGTTTATCAATAGTCCCATCATCATTATAAAAATTTACTTTATCGTATTGAAGCTGTATAATTTTATTCGCCATGTCATTACCACTATCAACACCACTTAAACTTGCTCTTAAAGTACTAGGATCATTTAAAATGCTATCTTTAACAGAAATATTCCCAGCATTATTTCCACTAAAAAATCCTCCTATACTAAAAGCTCCTGCGAAATTTGTCCCTTTATCTTCAATAGCTACCTTAAACCCTGATTTTGCATTGATTTGAAACAATCCACTATCGCTTTTTGGATCATAGCTAAAACTTGCATTAATATAATCATCTACATCATCTTGGTTATTATGATTGCCATTATCATCGGAGTTAAAATTTATCTGTTTTATCAAATCTTCCATAGTAGTATTAACATCTATGGTAATAGTTTTTGTAGCTTTTTTATCTCCTTTTTCATCATAAATAACAATATCAAAACTTCCAGGCTGTATGGTTCTATCATAATTCATTAAAGGTATATTAGATTGCAAACCGCTAATATAATCAGAAGTCATCGAATTTTTTGCAGAACTCGCATATAAATTATTTGTTTCATTGATTAAAGTCTTAGCAAAAGTATCTAAAGAGTCCATATAACCTTGAAGAATCCCATTTTCATATTTTCCTTCTAGTTTATTATAATCTCTACCACGAAGATCAAGTTGTGCTCCAAGTTGACCTCCTTTAATCTTTCCAGTTAAATCACGAATTTTCTCATCTGCGGTTTCATAATAAATACTATAAGATTTATTTTTATCATCATAATCAAGTTTTAAAGGATGAAAATTTATTCCATCTACTATAGTAAAACCTTCTATGCTAAGGTTATATTGATGTCCAGGATCTGTAACTGTTTGATCAAAACGATTGTCTTGATTGATAGGATTTTTGGAAGCAACACTATCTACTAATTTCGAAAGAGTTAGTTCTAACTCATCTCTTCTATCTCTTAATTCATTGGCATGCTCTGTAGTTAAGGCTTCTTGTCCATAAATTTGTTTATTAATTGTTGCAATTTCTTCACCAATACGATTGATCTCATCAACTGTTGATTTTATATCATCATTGACTTTTTGTTGCATTTTTCCCAAAGTAACAAAAGTATTATTTAAACTTTCTGTTAAAGTTTGAGTAGCTTTAACAAGAGCTACTTTTGTTGCATTCTCGTTTGGGTTTGAAGCAAAATCATTCCAAGCTTTATTATAATTTTCCAAATCTTTTAAAATTCCAGTTGATTGTAAATCTGGAAATCTCTGAGATACTTCTTTTAATGTATCTCCTAAATATTTTGTATATTCAAGTTGCGTTGAAGCATTTTTTAGTTTGTAATAAGAATATTCATCATGCAAGCGAATAATACTATCAACACTCGTTCCAGTGCCAACCTGTACTCCTCCTGTTGTATAAAATCCATTGGTTGTTTGAACAACTCTTTGACGTGTATAAAAAGTGCTATTAGCATTTGAAATATTATTACTTGTTGTAGCAATTTGAACTTCACTTGCTTTTAAACCTGTTACCCCTGTATGAAGCGTAGAAAAAATACCCATTATATAACCCTTTAAACATTTATTTTAAAAAATGATTCTGGTGTAGTTTTTTTATCTCCATAAGCATTATTTGTTCCATTATTTGCATCAAACATTTTATTAAGCAAACCATCTAAAAAATCTTTAACAATTAAAACAAATTTTGCATATTCTTTATTTTTTGTATAAAGAGCTTGAAGATTATTTTTAAGTTGATCAAGTTTTTGTTTATCTTCTTCATCAAGCATTTGAGATAATCCTGCCGTAGAACTATTATTAAGAGTAATAAGAGCTTGATCTAATTCTTTTTTAGCTTGATTAAATTCTATTATTAGCTTATTTTTTTCTTCCACGCTTAAAGAAACGCTTTCATGTTTAGCAACTTTAATATTTTCTATATCTTCAGTAGTTAGAGAAATTAACTTCTCTAAAATCGTATTAACTTTATCTAAATGTTTTTTTATCATTTTTCTCTCCTTTTTTACTCAAAAAAAGAAGAGAAAAAAGCTAGATTAAAGAATCTGCAATAGCACTTGCTGTAGCTTTTAAATCGATTTTATATTCTCCATTTTTAATTTGCTCAGCAATTTTAGCAACTTTTTCATTTTCTGTTTTTTGAGTATTATCTAATTTTATTTTTTTATCTGATTTATTTGTATCTATGGTAGCAATACTACTAAGATAACCTTGTTTTACTGGATTTATCATTTTTGCCTTCCTTGTTAAAATGGATTTTACAATTTCCTATAAGGCATATCGGATAAATCTAAAAAAAATTAACTCCTTTCTTTTAAAAAATCATATAATAATTTAGAAAATCCGAGTCCGCCACTTAAAGCCTTGCTCATAGCATCATTATACATTGATGAATATATCTCATCACTTGCATCTTTTCCAAAAAGTGAATTTTGGTTTTTTAGCGAAATATCAAGAACAGACTTAACCAAAAAAGCTTCAAAAGCATCTGTTTGCTCTTTTAAGGCTTGATCTTGTGGTGTTTTTGCAACAACTTCGTTATCTTTTACTCTAGCCTCAAAAGGTTTTTTCAAATCATAAACTTGACCTGACATATTATAAGTATTTAAGAAATTATCAATTTTCATTATATAATCTCCAAATCAGCATTAATAGCACCTGCTCTTTTCAAATTTTCCATAATAGCTATAATATCATTTGGACTAGCACCCAATTTATTAAGCATTCTTGCTATATTTGCTACAGTTGTTTTTGAACTATTAATCCTTAAAGTATTAGAATTTGGATCAACGATTCCCCCATCCTTCATATCAATCTCATTACCAGCTAAAGGTGTAGTATTATTAGGATCAATTTTAATGGTAATATCTTTATGAGTGATTAAAATAGGTTCAACTTCTACATCAACCCCTGCAATAACTGTTCCAGTTCTTTCATCAATTATAACTTTATTTTGCGGAGTATAAGAAATATCTTGTTCTAAAACTTTAGCCATAAATTCTACATTAGAAAGATCTTCAGGTTTATTTAATTTTATCGTTCTTGAATCAACAGCTTTTGCAACATTTTCTTCAAAAACAGTATTTAAAACTCTTTCTATATCATTAGCTGTTTTAAAATCTGCTGTTTTTAAGCTTAGAGTTAAATTATTACTTTCATTAAAATTTTGAGGAATTTCTCTTTCAACATTAGCTCCACCTATAACTGTAGCGGCAGTAGAATGAGATCCTGCTGCTCCAGGTCTTGGAGCTAAACCACCTACAGATAAAGAACCTTGTGCTATAGCATAAATTTCTCCATCAATTCCTCTTAAAGCCGTAAGTAAAAGAGTTCCACCTTGTAAGGATTTAGCATCTCCTAACGATGAGACAGTTACATCAAGTTTATCTCCACTTTTTGCAAAAGCAGGAAGCTTGGCAGTTACCATAACTGCTGCTATATTTTTTGATTTAATATTATTTGGATCAACTTTTATATTCATACCTTGCAAAAGATTTGAAACAGATTGAAGAGTAAATTTAGAACTTGTTCCATCTCCACTCCCATTAAGTCCAACAACCAAACCATAACCTATAAGTTGATTATCTCTTACTCCGACGGTATTAGCAATATCCTTAATTTGAACCGCAAAAGCACTAGCGATAAAGAGTAAAAAAAGTGCCAAAACTCTCATTGATTATTCCTTTAATCTATAACTTACTATACAAAAAGCAAGAAGTGTTCCAAGTTTTATATTTAGTAAAATAGATTAAGCAATCAATAAATAAAATTTTATAAACTACTGATTAGCTGATCAGTAAAAAATCATTCTTTATAATATTTAATTATTCTATTATTTAAAGTTTGTAAAGCTCTTGCATTATTTTTTAATAATTTTTGAAATTCTAAAACTTGAGCTTTTGATAATTCTAAAGGATACTCCATAACTATCCATTCTACGCCTTCTGTATAAGGTTTAGTTGTTAAAGAACCTTCAAAATTAAAATAAGATTTATTTTTAGGTAATAAAGTTTTCAAATCTAATTTTTGATTCTTTTTAATCTCTTTTATATTTTTTAAAATTTGTTTTAAAGTTAAATTTTCTCTTCCCTCTTTAAATAAAACTCCTATAACTAAAATTTGATTTAAAGAATTTTTATGCACAAAATGAAGTTCTAAGGGATATTTAATATTATTTATAGCATTTTCAGAGGGAGTATGAAAATGAAATTCTTTCAAAG
>NZ_JAENKS010000089.1:0-475 GCF_016598975.1 Campylobacter sp. 2018MI34 | reverse complement strand
GCATATGCCCGGCGCTGCGCACCGGCCGGCTCGCGAACAGGATGGCCGATGGCGCGACACCGTCGAGGGTGAGCGTGGCCCCGGCCAGTTGTGCGCCGCGCGCATTCAGGACGATCAGGGCCTCCGATTTCTTGCGCGCCGATGGGACGCCGATCGTCTTCTGGGCCGGCGCGGTGATGGCATTGGGTGCGGGCGGTATCGGTGGTGGCGTCTGGGCCCATGACAGGCCGGGCGCGAGAAGGCAGGCAATAGCGGTGACAAGGCGGGATGCTGACATGCGTGGAGTTTAGGCCGTCGGAGGCATGGTCGGGAAGGGGAAGGCGTTGACTAACCCCCTGTCGAAGCCCATTTTCCGGCCCGCTTCGCCCAATTTTCACTCTTAGTCGGAGGCCGGATGGCCAAGGAAGACCTGATCGAATTCAACGGTGTGGTTGCCGAGCTGCTGCCCAACGCGATGTTTCGCGTGAAGCTCGAC
>NZ_JAENKS010000088.1:0-475 GCF_016598975.1 Campylobacter sp. 2018MI34 | reverse complement strand
GAAACCGTGTACGTACAAGCAGTGGGAGCACCTTCGTGGTGTGACTGCGTACCTTTTGTATAATGGGTCAGCGACTTATATTTTGTAGCAAGGTTAACCGTATAGGGGAGCCGTAGGGAAACCGAGTCTTAACTGGGCGAATAGTTGCAAGGTATAGACCCGAAACCCGGTGATCTAGCCATGGGCAGGTTGAAGGTTGGGTAACACTAACTGGAGGACCGAACCGACTAATGTTGAAAAATTAGCGGATGACTTGTGGCTGGGGGTGAAAGGCCAATCAAACCGGGAGATAGCTGGTTCTCCCCGAAAGCTATTTAGGTAGCGCCTCGTGAACTCATCTTCGGGGGTAGAGCACTGTTTCGGCTAGGGGGCCATCCCGGCTTACCAAACCGATGCAAACTCCGAATACCGAAGAATGTTATCACGGGAGACACACGGCGGGTGCTAACGTCCGTCGTGAAGAGGGAAACAACCC
>NZ_JAENKS010000087.1:0-476 GCF_016598975.1 Campylobacter sp. 2018MI34 | reverse complement strand
CCGAGACCCTGGGTGGCAATCACCGAGGAGATGGCGGCGAAAATCGCCAGTGGGGCAACATACATCACGTAGCCCGTGACCTTCAGCATGATATGGGACACCACGTCCAGCGCCGCGACCAGCGGGGCGTTGAATTTCTGGCCCAGCGACGCGCCGCCAATGCCAAAGAACATGGAGAACACGACGATCTGCAGAATTTCATTGTCCGCCATCGCCCCGGCGATACTGGTCGGAATGGTATGAGAGAGGAAGGCTTTGAGCGTCATGCCGCCGACGGCCAGACCCGTATCCACCGCTTCTGTGGGGATCGTCAGGTTCAGACCGCTACCAGGATGCTCCAGGGTGACAATAAACAGCCCCACCAGGATAGACAGCACCGATGAGCTGATAAACCATACCATCGCTTTACCGCCTACGCGGCCAATGGTGGAGGTTTCGCCCATTTTCATAATCCCGACCGTCAGCGTACTGAAGAC
>NZ_JAENKS010000086.1:0-476 GCF_016598975.1 Campylobacter sp. 2018MI34 | reverse complement strand
ATCCTCGGCGAGCGCCCGACCGATCGAGCGGCCGTCGGCCGTGCGCCGACCGCGAAACGCCGGCTTCACATAGAGCCGCTTCATCTCGCAGGTGATCGCGTCGAGCCTGCGCAGGGCCACCGTGCCGGCCGCTTCACCGCCGACCTTCGCCAGCAGCAACGCCCCTTCGGGCGGTGCATACTTGCCCGGGAAGTCTGCCAGCTCCGCCTCGAAGTCCTGATAGGCAAGCGAGAAGCCGAGCGATCCGGCGTACTCGCGCATCAATGCCTTGATCGCCTCATGGTCCCCAGGCGTGTATGGAGCAGTAATTTCGACAGGCTTCGTCATGGCCGCATTTTCCTGACGGCATGCTAGCCTGTCATCCAAAGGATTTCGGGAGAATGCGAATGACGACCGCAACGCGCCGCCGCGCCCTGGCGCTGGGATTGGCCGCACCCCTAATCGCGGCAGCCGCCCGGGCGCAGGCGCCCTGGCCC
>NZ_JAENKS010000085.1:0-479 GCF_016598975.1 Campylobacter sp. 2018MI34 | reverse complement strand
GGATGAGCATATTGCGCTGCTCAAAACATTGCAGGAAGAGTGCGACCTCCTGCCGAGTACTATCGATGCCTATACCCGTCTGAACCGCTATGAAGAAGCCGCTGTCGGGATCCAGAAATCCATCGAAGCAGGTACTTCCAAGCTGAATGGTTTACCAGTCGTCAATCACGGGGTTGCTGCCTGCCGCCGGATGACTGAATCGCTGGAAAAACCGATCCAGGTTCGCCACGGTACACCGGATGCGCGCCTGCTGGCAGAAATCGCCATGGCCAGTGGCTTCACCAGCTACGAAGGCGGCGGTATCTCCTACAACATCCCTTACGCCAAACGCGTCACCCTGGAAAAATCCATTCGCGACTGGCAGTACTGCGACCGTCTGATGGGTCTGTACGAAGAGAACGGCATTCGCATCAACCGTGAGCCGTTTGGCCCGCTGACCGGTACCCTGATCCCGCCGTTTATGTCCCACTCGGTGGCGA
>NZ_JAENKS010000084.1:0-479 GCF_016598975.1 Campylobacter sp. 2018MI34 | reverse complement strand
ATCATGTGTAGAACCTGGACGTAAAGCATCGCCTAAAGATAAAGTTACATCATATTTTAAACAAATTTCTAATAAATCATCATAATATTCAAAAAAAGGGTTTTCAGCCTCTTTCATTATCATCCAAGCATAAAGCACAGATCCTCCTCTTGAAACTATATTTGTAAGTCTTTTTCCTTCTTTAAAAACCCTAACAGCACGTGAATTTATTCCAGCGTGTATAGTCATAAAATCCACACCACTTTTTGCATGATGATAAACTACATCTAAAAAATCTTTAGCTTTAATTTGTTTTAGATCTTTTTCTAAAAATCCTACTGCATCATAAACAGGAACTGTTCCTATCATAGCTTTTGAAATATTAATAAGTTCATCTCTAAAACGACTTGTTTTGCCATAATTGCTTAAGTCCATAATCGCTTCTATATTAAATTTATGAGCAAGTTCTACTTTTTTCATCTCTTCACTATAATCGATAC
>NZ_JAENKS010000083.1:0-483 GCF_016598975.1 Campylobacter sp. 2018MI34 | reverse complement strand
ATCTACCGCATCGACAATGGATGTCGCAATAGCGCGATCGGTATCCGAGAAGGGCGTTAGCTCAACCTGCCACATCAGATAATCCTGCAACGACTGCGTCGTTTCGCCCTGATAGACGGGCAGCTCATCGTCGATATAATCGCCGCTGGGGCCGGACGGCGTCCCGGCGGTATAAATTTCATCCCAACTGGCGTCAAGCGGCAGCTCTTCCGGCATCTCTTTTTGTTCGAGCGCGTCGGCGGTATCGAGAGGATCGTTATCCTGAGGTTGCTGAGTGTCGATTTCGTCATGAAGATCGGTTTGCTCAAGCAGCGGGTTATTTTCCAGCGCTTGCTGGAGTTCCTGCTGAAGTTCCAGCGTAGACAACTGCAACAGACGGATGGCCTGTTGTAGCTGAGGCGTCATCGCCAGTTGTTGGCTAAGCCTGAGTTGCAAACCTTGCTTCATATTCAGAGTCGTTTTCTCCCGCTAGAGCAGCATAGC
>NZ_JAENKS010000082.1:0-486 GCF_016598975.1 Campylobacter sp. 2018MI34 | reverse complement strand
CCTCGCAGCAGTCCATTTTCTGGCGTCAGGTTGACGGCGGACACGATGCGTTTTGCTGGCGCGGCGGGCTAACGCAAGGGCTGATGCTGCTTTGGCAGCCGCTTATCGACACGCTTTAATCGGGCACATGTCCATGACAGGAGTTGAGTATGGAATTCAGTAATCCCTTCGATAATCCGCAGGGACAGTTTTACATCCTGCAAAATGCGCAGCGTCAATTCAGCCTTTGGCCAGCGGCGTGCGCGCTTCCCGCAGGATGGGACGTGGTATGCGAACCGCAATCGCAGGACGCGTGCCAGCAGTGGCTTAATACGCGCTGGACAACACTGAATCCGGCGCATTATGCCGATAAGCAGGAGGCGAAATGACGCAGCGTTTACCGTTAGTCGCCGCCCAGCCGGGGATCTGGATGGCGGAAAAACTCTCTGATTTACCCTCCGCCTGGAGCGTGGCGCACTATGTGGAACTGAATGGCGAGCTGGATGC
>NZ_JAENKS010000081.1:0-491 GCF_016598975.1 Campylobacter sp. 2018MI34 | reverse complement strand
AAAAATACCGAGCTTTTAGTCTTTGATGAAAATATGAATTTTATTAGTCCTAAAGAAATAGGTATTAAAGGAGAACTTTATATAAGGGGAACTTGTTTATCACTAGGTTATTATAATGATAGCAAAAAAACAAAAGAAGCTTTTATACAAAATCCTTTACATAATAATTATTTAGATTTGCTTTATAAAACAGGGGATATTGTAGCTTATAATGAGCTAGGAGAGCTTTTATGTTTTGGAAGAAAAGATAATCAAATCAAATATATGGGACATAGAATAGAACTAGGAGAGATAGAGAGTGTTATAAATTCTCATTTAGAAATTAAAAATGCTGCTTGTATTTTCAAAGAAGAGATTATTTGTTTTTATGAAAGTGAAAAAGAACTTAATTTAAAAGCTTTTTTAAAAGATAAATTAAATGCTTATATGATACCTAAACGTTTTATAAGACTAGATAGTTTTAAACTCAATCAAAATGGTAAGATCGATAG
>NZ_JAENKS010000080.1:0-509 GCF_016598975.1 Campylobacter sp. 2018MI34 | reverse complement strand
GCATTAAAGCTTTTATGACTTGCTATGCGTCCTTTGGCAGTGCGTTCTATATAACCATTTGCTAATAAATAAGGTTCTATATCATCTTCAATCGTATTTTCATCTTCGCTTAAAGCTGCAGCTATACTTGCAAGTCCCATAGGTTTTTGTTTTGCTGCTGTTAAAAGTTCAAGATATCTTAAATCCATCGCATCAAAACCCAATTCATTTACTCCTAAAGAATTTAAAGCTTCATTAGCTCTTTTTAGAGTAATATTTTTTTCATCATTAACATCAGCAAAATCTCTCACTCTTTTTAAAAGCCGAAGTGCAATTCTAGGTGTAGATCTTGATCTTTTTGCGATTTCAAGTGCTGCATCTTCTTCACAGACTTTATTAAGTTTTAAAGCAGCTTTTTGAAGTATAGTTGCAAGTTCATTATCTTTGTAAAATTCTAAACGAAATTGCATCCCAAAACGATCTCTTAAGGGATTACTAAGCATACCCGCACGTGTAGTGGCACCTATGAG
>NZ_JAENKS010000007.1:0-62253 GCF_016598975.1 Campylobacter sp. 2018MI34 | reverse complement strand
GTATTAATTTTATATCATTATGAAATTCAAATATCTCATAATGATTTGCAAGCTTTTTTGTTTTAGAACTTAAAAATCTTAAATGATTAAGATCAATCGTATAATCTTTTAAAGAATATTTTTCTATCCATTCTTCTTGTCCGCAATGATAATTTCCTCTTAAAATTAATAAAATTCTCATTTTTTAATTTTATTTTTTTCATTTAAAATAACCAAAATTTGAACAATCAAAGAAAAAACCATAGCAACGTAAATATAAGCTTTGTTAATATAAATATCAAAACTTTGAGCAATTAGAACAATTCCTATCATCACTAAAAAAGCTAAAGCTAAAATTTTAATACTTGAATATTTTTCTACAAAATCAGCAATAGGTTTTGATGCAAAAAGCATAACTAAAACAGCAATAATCACAGCTAAAATCATAATACTAATATCTTGAGCTATTCCCACAGCAGTTATAATACTATCAAGAGAAAAAATAATATCCATAATAGCAATTTCAGCAACTATAATCCAAAATTTACTCGCTGAAACCTCTTGTGTATTTTTATCTTCTTCTTTATAAGTATAAGAAATTTGTTCTTTGATTTCTTGAAAAGATTTAAAAACTAAAAATATTCCACCAAAAAATAAAATTAAATCCCTCCACGAAATCTCTTGATTAAAAATACTAAATAAAGGATTAGTAAGTCTCATTACCCAAAAAAGAGATAAAAGGAGTAATATTCTTGTAATCATTGCAAAAGCTAAACCAAAAATTCTTCCTTTATTTCTGTATTCTTTAGGAAGTTTATTTACTAAAATTGTTAAAAAAATAATATTATCAATTCCTAGAATTATTTCTAAAGCACTTAAAGTAACAAGGGTTACCCAAGCATCGACGCTAAAAATCCAATCAAACATTATTTTCCTTTAATATTTTTTCACTTATTTCTATAATAACTTGAATTAGAATTTGATGTTCAAGAATGTGAATTTTATCTTCAAATTCTTTAAAACTCAAATTTTTCTTTTCAAATGCTTCTTGTGCAATAATCTCTCCTCCATCTAAGGTTTCATCAACCCAATGAACGCTTACTCCAGCTACTTTCATATCACTTTCATAGCTTTGTTTAATAGCATTTGCACCTTTAAAAAGTGGAAGTAAAGAAGGATGAAGATTAATAGCTTTGATATTTTGGGTAAAAACAGGACTTAAAATTCGCATAAATCCAGCTAATATAGTCAAATCTGCTCCACTTTTTTGAATTTCATTTACTAAAACTTCATCAAAATCTTCACGCTTAATATAATTATTATGCTCAATAATCATACTTTCAAGATTATATTTTTTAGCTCTTTGTATGCCAAAAGCATTTTTATTATTGCAAATACAAAGCACAACTTCAAAATATATTCCTTTTACTTTTTTTCTATGAAGTTTTTTTAAAATATTTTCTAAATTACTTCCATTTCCACTAAAAAGAATAGCAAGCCTTATATACATTTTAAACCTTTAATAAGCTTTAAAGCATCAAAACTATTTTCATTAAATTTATATTTTTTAGCTACAAGCGCGTGAGCCAAACAAGCATTTTTCGCTGCCTCTAATGGAGAAAAATTGGCTCCCAAAAGTGCTGCTATCATACCACTTAAAACATCTCCACTACCACCTTTTGCCAAATTTGGAGTTCCTAAATTTACAACAAAAAATTGATCTTTTTGGATTATAATAGAATTAGCTCCTTTTAAAAGCAAAACACATTCAAAAGTATTGGCAAATTTTTTGGCATAAAAAAAACGATTTTTTTGTATTGTATCTATAGTAATATCTTCTTGAAAACAAAGCTTTAAGAGTCTTAAAAATTCTTTAGGATGTGGAGTTAGTACCACATCTTTTCTTTGTAAAAAATTTAATAAATTTTCACTTAAAAAACAATTTGCATCTAAAACTAAGGGAATATTATTTAAAATATCATCTTTTAAAATATCTAAATTTTCAAGCCCCATACCTAAAGCTATAGCACTAGCTTTAGATTCTATTTTATCTTTTAACATTATAAGTGGAGAAAAAGTTTTTTGAGCTACCAAAGAAACAAGACCAGCGCCAAAATTTAAAGCCCCAAGTGCTGCTAGTGTTCCAGCGCTTTCATTGCCTGCGATATAAATATGTCCAAAATGTGCCTTATTAGAATTTACTCTTCTTTTTATAATATTTAAATCTTTTTTGTTAAGCAAATAGCCTTGTGCTTCTTTTATGAATTTTTTATTTGAAACACCTAAGCTAGCAATTTTAATTTTTCCAACAAATTCTTTGGTAAAATCTTCTAATAATATTTCCTTTAAAGCGCCCATACAAAGAGTAATATCTGCTTTAAAACAAAATTCTATACCTAAACCACTTGGAATATCACAAGCAATTTTTAAAGCTTTACTTGAATTAACTTTTTTAAAAATATTAATAGTTTTTGTATCTAAATTTCTTTTAAATCCACTTCCAAAAACAGCATCTATGATAATATCAAATTTATTAAATTTTGGTTCTTTTTTTAAAAATTTAAAGCCGTAATTTTCCAAAATTCTACTTTGTTTTTTAAAATTTTCATTTTCTTTAAATCCAAGCTTAAAAGCTTTGCATTTTTTTAAATGTCTTATAGCTACAAGTGCATCACAAGCATTATTGCCTCCACCTAACAAAAAAAGAATTTTAGCTTTATTGAATTTCTTTTTTTCTTTTTTTATTAATCTTGCTAGAGAAATTCCAGCATTTTCTAATAAAATATCCTCATTTAAGCCATTATCAATAGCGTATTGATCTAAAATTTGAGAATTATTATAAATAGCTTTCATTATCTTTTTTAACTAAAAAATAAATATTTTTTTCTCTTTCTTCTTTAAATTTTTTCATTTTAGGAAGAAAATATTGTATTAAAGCTCTAAAATTTCTAAAACCATAATTTTGTGGATTAAAATCTGAATATTTGCGATTCATATTCATCCTTATTTGAGCATATTCCGCTCTTGCTTTTTCTTCTATTAATTGTTCTATTATATTAATTAAATCCTTTAAATTGTTTTTGCCTAAAGTATTTTGATCTTTATTTTTATCTTTATCTAAATAAAAAAATTCATTAAAAGCATTTACATAAGATTTTATAGATTGTTTTAAGCCTATGCCTATAACTTGTTTTTTATTTTCTTTTAATTTTTGTATCAAACTTGTATAATCACTATCGCTAGAAACAATGATAAAAATATCAATATCCTTTTCATAAAAAAAACTTAAAACTTCTGTAACTAAATACATATCGCTTGAATTTTTTTGCGCTCTAAAATTAAACTGCTGCATGGCTATAATAGAATGATCACTTACTTTTTGCTTCCAATTTTGCACACTTTCTTTAGTCCAATCAGCATAAATTCTTTTAATAACTAATTCTCCGTAATTTGAAGCTATATTAAAAATATCATCAGCATATTTTTCTGGAATATTTTCAGCATCAATGAAAACAGCAACACTTTTATTTTCCATTTTATCCTCTCATTCTAAAGCTTAAAGCTTCCAAAATATGACTTTTAAGAATTATTTCACTTTTTGCTAAATCAGCACAACTTCTTGCAACTTTTAAGGTTTTATTTATTCCTCTTTGAGAAAGATTATATCTTAAAGTTGCCTTATAAAGCGTTTCTTTAGCTTCATCATCTAAAATACAAATTTCTTTTAAGTCTTCATCTTTTAATTTTCCATTAAATTCTTTTTGACCTCTTTTTTTCTGAAATAAAAAAGCATCAAACACTATATCGCTCATCTGCTTTGAGCTTAAATCTGCTTTATCATTGGCATCTATTTCATCCATAGCCACATATAAATCTATTCTATCTAAAATAGGCCAAGAAATTTTATTTTTATATCTTTTAATCTCATTGTCATTACAAACACAATTTAAATTTTTAGAAAATAAATTTCCACAAGGACAAGGATTTAAAGCAGCGGCAAAAATAAACTTTGTCTCATAGCTTATTTTAGAATTTACTCTTGAAATATTAATTTTATAATCTTCCAAAGGCTCTCTTAAACTCTCAATAACTTGTTTATTAAAATGTGGAAATTCATCAAAAAATAATACACCTTTGTTAGCTAAAGCAACTTCTCCTATTTTAGCCCCATTTGCACCACCTCCAAAAATACTTGCTCTAGTACTTGTATGATGAGGATTTCTAAAAACTCTTACTTGACTTAAGTCATAATCTTTTGAAATTAAAGATTTATAAGCACTTTGTATTAAAATTTCATCAAGATTTTGTGGAGGCATTATATAAACAAGCCTTTTAGCACACATAGTTTTTCCACTTCCTGGACTTCCTTCAAATAAAATATTATGCATTCCCAAAGCTGCAATTAAGCAAGCTCTTTTGGCTTGTTTTTGTCCTTTAATATCTTTAAAATCATATTCGAAAATTTCATTGCGAATGTATAATTCTCCATTTATGGAAAAAGAATTTTTAAATAAAGGATGTAATTTTTTAAATTTAAATTTTTCATATTGTTTTTCTTTAAAAAACTCTATTATATCACTAATATGTTCCATGCCATAAATTTCTAAATTTGGAATCATTGAAGCTTTAGAAGCTATACTCTTAGGAGCAATAATCTTTGCTTTTTTGATTTTAGTGCTTAAAAATAAAAGCAAGGAAAAAAGTTCATTTGTACTTTTTATACTTCCATCAAGCCCAAGCTCTCCAACAACAAAAAAATCATTTAAATTTTCATTTTGCAATAAAATAAGTGTAGCAATTGCCAAATCAAAATGAGAACCTTTTTTTGGTATTCCAGATGGACTTAAATTGATTGTAATTTTTTTTGAAGGAAAAACAAAATTACAAGTAGCAAGAGAAGCTTTAATACGTTCAACACTCTCTTTAATTGCTACATTTGCTAAACCTACTATAGTAAGATTTGGAATTCCTCTTGTAAAAGTTGATTCAACATCTATGATATCTAAACTTTCATCAAAACTTATGCATTTTAGATAATTCATTTAGATTTTTTTTGTTTTTTAAATTCTTTATCGAATTTTTGTCTTTTTAAAAAAGAAAGTTTTTCTATAAACAAATGTCCATCTAAATGATCGTTTTCGTGCTGAATTGCTACAGCTAAAAAACCTTTAGCTTCAAGTTCTTTATGATTTCCATAACGATCTTGATATTGAAGCAAAATATGTTCATATCTTTCTACTTTTTCAAAAAAATCAGGAACACTAAGGCAACCTTCCGTGCAAACAATTTTTTCTTCACTTAAAAATTTAATTTTAGGATTTATAACTTCTATTAAGTCTTCTTTTTTTTGCTCTTCATTTTCATCTAAAATATTTACAATAAAAACTCTTAAAGGTATATCAATTTGTATAGCCGCAAGCCCTACTCCATTGCTTGCTATCATAGTTTCATACATATCATCCAATAAAGAATGCAACTTTTCATCAAAAATCTCTACTGGTTTAGATTCTAAAAAAAGATTTTTATTTGGATAAGTAATGATTTTTCTTATCAAAATAACACCTTAAATTTTCTTTTCTAAAACTTTATCAATAAGTCCATATTCTTTAGCTTCGTTTGAACTCATAAAAAAGTCTCTCTCAGTGTCTTTGACGATTTTAGCTAATTTTTGCTTAGTATTTTTAGCTAAAATCTCGTTAAGAATTGATTTTAATCTTAAAATTTCTTTTGCTTGAATTTCAATATCGCTCGCTTGTCCTCTAGCTCCACCCAAAGGCTGATGTATCATAATTCTTGAATTTGGCAAAGCAAAACGTTTTCCCTCTGTTCCACAACTTAGCAAAAATGCACCCATAGAAGCAGCTTGTCCTATGCAAATAGTACAGATATCAGGCTTTATATAATTCATAGTATCATAAATACTAAATCCACTTGTTATTACTCCTCCTGGAGAATTAATATAAAGATAAATATCTTTTTGAGGATCCTCAGCCTCCAAAAAAAGAAGTTGCGCAACTATAGAAGAAGCTAAATCATCATTAATTTCTCCACTAAGCATAACGATTCTATCTTTTAAAAGTCTAGAATAAATATCATAGCTTCTTTCACCTCTGCTTGTTTTTTCAATAACATAAGGTATATAAAGACTCATTATTTTTCAACCTCTTTTTTTGTTTTTTTATTATTTTTTGGCATAAAAATATCACTAAAAAGTTTTTCCTCAATTAAAGCCATTTTAACAGCAGGTAAAGCGCCTTGTTTTTTATAATTTTCTAAATGCTCTTTAGGATTCATACCATAACGATAGGCTTCAAAATAGACAGCTTGAATAAGTTCTTGATCACTTACTTCAATTTTTCTAATCTTTGCAAGTTCATCGATAATAAAAGTAAGTTTAACACTTTTTTCAGCATCCTCTTTAAAGCTATCTCTTTTTTCTTTATATTTTTCTTTATTATTTCTAAGCTCTTCTATTTCTTTTTCATTAAAATTCGAAAAAGCATTTCTAAATTGCATATCTATTTCTTGTTCTACAATGCCTTTTGGCAAATCAAATTCAAATTTTTCGATCAAGGCATCAGCAAATTTAGCCTTTAATTCATCATTAACCAATTTAAAAAGTTTTTCATTTTTAATTTGTTCTTTTAATTTTTCATCAAGTAATTCTTCTGTTGGTTCTTTTTCATTAGGAAGAAGAGTTTTGAGACTTTTTTCATCAAGTTTTGGTATATTTAATTCTTGAATTTCGTGAAGTTTTACTTTAAAAATAGCCTCTTTTCCTGCTAAATTAGCAGCACCATAATCTTTTGGAAAAGTAACTTTTATGTCTTTTTCTTCTCCTGCTTTTAATCCTATCATACCCTCTTCAAATCCTGGAATAAATTGCTTAGAACCAATTTCCAAAACATAATCTTGAGCTTTACCACCATCAAAAGCTTTATCATCTATAAAACCTTCAAAATCGAATTTAGCAAAATCGCCTTCTTTTAAAGCTCTTTTTGTTTTAATTGCTTCTGGGGTTGCAAATCTTTTTAAAAGTTCTGCTTTTTTATCTTCAATCTCTTTTTTACTTACTTTTGGAGTTTGATACTCTGGTATTAATTTTTCATAACCATCAAGTTTTATAATAGGTTTAAATGAAAGCATTAATTCAGCTTCAATTTCTCCATCTTTTCTATCAAATTTTTCAAAATATGGATTACCAATAAGTTCTTTATTTTCTTTTTTTAATTCCTTTAAAACACTATCAACAGCGTATTTAAAAAGATTTTGCTCAGCATCTTTCATTAATTCTTTTTCATAGCGTTTAAGTACAGCGCTAACTGGAACATGTCCTGGTCTAAATCCATCCATTTTAATATTTTTAGAAGCTTTTTTTGCGAGATTTTGAACTTCATTTTTAATGCTTCCTAAAGGGATTTTTACATTAGCAATTGCATTAACAGAATCTAATTGCTTTGCTTTAATTTCCATAGTTTTTCCTTCAAAAATAAAAAGTTAATTATTGAAATATAACAAATTTTTCCTTATTACTTGCATAAAAATTTCAATATATTTATGATAATATTATATTTAAATTTAGACTGAATTATTTATTATTTTAACTATTTTGGAGAAAAAATTGCAAAAAAAATTTGAAAATTGTGTTGCAACTATGTTAGAAATTATAGGAGAAGACCCAAAAAGAGAAGGTCTTTTAAAGACTCCAACAAGAGTTTTTAAGGCCTATGAATTTTTAAGTAAGGGTTATAATGAAAATATTAATGACATTTTAAACAATGCCCTATTCGAAAGTTCTAATAATGAAATGGTTTTAGTGAAAGATATAGAATTTTATAGCCTTTGTGAACATCATCTTTTACCTTTTTTTGGTAGAGTAAGCGTAGCTTATATACCTGATAAAAAAGTTGTAGGTCTTAGCAAAATCCCACGTTTGGTAGAAATGTTTGCTAGAAGACTTCAAATTCAAGAACAACTCACAGAACAAATTGCAGATGCTCTTATGGATGGAGTTGGAGCAAAAGGCGTTGGCGTTGTAATAGAAGCAAGACATATGTGTATAGAAATGCGCGGGATTCAAAAAGCAAATTCAATTACTAGCACTTCAGCTTTAAGGGGTTTATTTTTAAAAAACGAAAAAACAAGAAAAGAATTTTTTTCTTTAATTAATTCTCCAAAGCAAGTAAGATTTTAATGGAACTTAATAAATTAAGACAAAAACTAAAAAATGAAAATTTAAATTCCATCTTTGGAGAAATTACAAAAATTTCTGCTACAAGTATAGAGATTAAAGGACTAAAAACTGGGATTGGGGATATTATAAAACTTGTCTCAAATGAAAATGAACAACTCCAAACTTTGGCTATGGTGGTAGAAATTAAAGATAAATTTAGCTATTTGAGTCCTTTTAGCTTTATAGAAGGTTTTAAAATAGGAGATCGTGCATTTTTAAGTGATGCAGGAATGCAAATTGGGGTAAGCGATGAACTTTTAGGACGCGTTGTAGATCCTTTTATGAAACCTAAAGATGGTAAAGGTGCTATTGAGGCAAGTAAATTTATGCCTATAATGAGAGCTCCTATTGATGCAATGAAAAGAGGACTTATAGAAGAAGTTTTTCCTGTTGGAGTTAAAACTATTGATGCGCTTTTAACTTGCGGAGTAGGACAAAAATTAGGGATTTTTGCAGGAAGTGGTGTTGGTAAATCTACTCTTATGGGTATGATAGTTAAAAACTCTAAGGCTCCTATAAAAGTTGTAGCTCTTATTGGAGAAAGAGGGCGTGAAATTCCTGAATTTATCCAAAAAAACTTAGGTGGAAAATTAGATGATACAGTTATAATCGTTGCAACAAGCGATGATAGTGCTCTAATGAGAAAATATGGAGCCTTTTGCGCTATGAGTGTAGCAGAATATTTTAAAGAACAAGGAAAAGATGTTCTTTTTATTATGGATAGTGTAACACGTTTTGCTATGGCACAAAGAGAAATTGGTTTAGCATTAGGAGAACCACCTACAACTAAAGGTTATCCTCCAAGTGTTTTAAGTTTATTACCCCAACTTATGGAAAGAGCTGGAAAAGAAGAAGGCAAAGGCACAATAACGGCTTTTTTTACCGTTCTTGTTGATGGAGATGATATGAGTGATCCTATAGCTGATCAAAGCAGATCTATACTTGATGGACATATAGTATTAAGTAGAGAATTAACTGATTTTGGTATCTATCCTCCCATTAATATACAAAATTCAGCCTCAAGGGTTATGGGTGATATAATCACAAATGAACATAAGCTTTTAGCAAGAAAATTTAAAAGATTAAATTCACTACTTAAAGAAAATGAAGTTTTACTCCGCATTGGAGCTTATCAAAAAGGAAGCGACAAAGAACTTGATGAAGCTATAGCCAAAAAAGAATTTATGCAAAATTTTCTAGGACAAAATCCTGAAGAAAGTTTTGAATTTAATAACACTATAGAACTTTTAAAACAAATAGACACACCTATAAATACTCCTAATAATCAAAATCTTGGTAGTTCAAATGCAACCTTACCAAATCCTAATCAAAAATAATTTTTAATTTTGGTGTAAAATTTTATGTGCATTTAAAGCTTGGAATAAATCACTATCATTAACCCAAATAAGTTTTTCATTTATAGAACAATCCCATTCTAAAGGCAAAGCTTTTAAAGTATTTTTAAAAAGAAATTTTTCCCAGTATTTTTTTATCTGCTCATCTTCTTTTTCATATAATTGTAAAATATCTCCCTCATAAACATAATATTCCCATTCTACAAAAGGAACTAATTTAATAAAATCACTTTCATATTTTTGAGAAAGTATGCCTTTGGAATCTATATCATTTAAATCTTGTTGATAATTTTTAATAAGAATATTCATTCTAGCTTCTAAAAGATCATCTTTATCCAATAAAGATAATATTTCTTTAGAATAATAATTAATGAAAAAATTTTTTCCATATTCATTAATAGTATCAATCATTGTATCCTTATAAATAATATCTTTAAAATTTTGCAAATAAGAATTTAAGATATTATTTTTAGAATTAATAGTGTAATCATATCCAGAAAAAAAATAAGTAAAATCCATAAAAGCATAATCAGCATTCATTCCATTGCAAAGTAATAAAAATATATCTTTAAGTTCTTCTAAAATTTTATTTTTATTGCTTATTTGGTTATTGTTATTATTTTTATGAAAAAAATTATTTTTAAATTTTGCATCATAATTTTCAACAAGATAATCAAGTAATTGCTGTGTAATATTATAATTTA
The DNA here is from genome assembly GCF_016598975.1 of Campylobacter sp. 2018MI34. Classification (NCBI taxonomy): domain Bacteria; kingdom Pseudomonadati; phylum Campylobacterota; class Epsilonproteobacteria; order Campylobacterales; family Campylobacteraceae; genus Campylobacter; species Campylobacter sp. 2018MI34. Next base: position 51,982 of record NZ_JAENKS010000007.1, on the reverse strand, counting down.
ACGCCAAACAAGAATTAAAATAAATATCACTTGAATTAAAAAATGGAGGTAAATTTCTCTCTAGAATAAAAGTATTAATTTCACTTTGAGAAAAATTTTTTCCATTGGCATTCCAAAAAGGAAAATGGGGAGAAAAATTATATAAACTCCCTATTTTTAAGTATTTATTTTGAAATTTTTTGTAAAGATTAAATTTGCTTTGATCTTGACATAATCTATCATAAATTTTAATATAAGCTTTTTCATTAAAACTAAAAAAATCATCCTCTTTATGTAAATTAATACCCTTAAATTTATCAATGCTAAAATATGAATTTAATTTCATTAAAGTATTTAATATTTTTTCTAAATTAATATTATAAAACTTTCCTAAATTTTGATTTTTAAAGTCAAACCATTCTTTCATATCAAAGCGATGAGAATCTAAACTCCAAGCCTTGAGATTCTTATCATCACTAAAAGAATTTTTTGAAAAAAACAAAAAAGAAATTTGATTACTTGTTTGAAATTCTTCTAAATATTTCATCAATAATTAACTTTTATTTTTAATTTCTTTAATAAATTTATCATTGATTATTCTAGCTATATTCATCATATCTTCACGTGTTAAATCCTCTTCTTTAATGCCTTTATTTTTTATATATTCATCTTGAAATTTAAAGATTTCATTTTCCATTTTCTTTTGACTTTTAGCTCCAAATTCTAATAGAATTTTTTTGACTTTAGAAATTTGACAAACCTCTATTATAGAAGTTAATCTTGGCCAACGCACATGATTTGGATTTGCTCCAAGTTCTAATAAAACTTTTATAGTATTATAATTTTGCTCATCATTGCTTTCTACAATAGACATTAAAGGGGTTGATCCTGCAAAATAAAATTCTTCTTCATATTCTTTAGATTTTTCATTAAATTTTTGATAAATCTGACTTTGTATTTCTAAGTTTGCTCCATATTTTAATGCAAGTTTTATTTCATCAATTTCTCCTCTTATAGCCCAATCATGCAAAATACTATCTCCTAAGTGATTAAAAACATTAAATGTTGCTCCTTTTTGAATAAAATATTTTATCACTTTTTCATCAAGCCCTATTTGATCCATATAAAAAGTTAAAGCATTATAATTATCTTTTGTATGTTCAAATTTAAAATTAGGATTTATGCCACAAATGTCTATAAGATAATCTAATAATTTCGTATCTTTTCCTTGCTCTATAGATCCAGCAGCGGCATTAGCAAGAGTATTGTCACAAAAGAATAAAGGAGTTTTTATACCCTCTTCTTCGCATAATAATTCATAAAAACTTTGCTTTATAGGATAATCTTTTAAGAAATTGACTGTTTTTTCAAAATCATTTGCAAAAACCAAATCACAAAGCTCATCTCTTAAATCATCTATTTCTTTATCACTTAGAGCACTAATTCTTTCTCTAGCCTCTAATTCTCGTTTAGATATTTCTTTAATGCTCACACATACTCCTTATCTTGGTATTTGCAATTGTTGATCTTTATTTAGCTCATCTTCTATGCTTAATGGATCGTTTAAATTTAGTCTTTTAATTACTATTTTATTTGGAGCATTATTTTTTAAATGATCTAAATAAAGTTCTTTAAAAATAGTTTTTATACTTCTATGCATATGTCTATGATAAATAAAACCTTTTCTACTTCCCAAATCTCCTTTTATAAAAACTCTAAGATTTAAAAAAGAAAAATTAGGATTTTCTTTTTTTAGCTTGTTAATGATTTTTTCATTTTTTTCTTTATCAATAGCTATACTATCACTTAATTTTGTATAATGATTACACAAAAATATATAATCAAGCTCGTATTCTTGTGCAAGTTTTAATTCAAAACTTATTTGCTCTGTTAAATCTTGTTTTTGAACATTTTTAACTTCTATAATACTTCTTTTATCATTTACTACAACTAAAAAATCAGGAATGGTAAAGTTGTAACTATTTTGATTAAAATTTGCATCAAATTTTCTTCTATTTGAAATATATCTTGTAGATCCTTTACTAAATAGCATAGAAGCTGCATATTCGCCTAATTCTCCTATGTCTTTTGGATTGGGATTTTTTTCTTTTAAGGAATTACTTTTAAATTTTTTAACTTTTTTTTGGGTTTTGGATTCCTTTTTTTCTTCATAATCTTTTATTTTTTTATCAAAACTTTTAGCATACTCATATTTTCCCATTTGAGAACTCTCTCTTGCACTTTTAAATTTTTTCTTACTTATTACTTTTTTTAGCATATCTACATTATAAATTTTATCTTTATTAATACTATCAAAAAGTTCCTCTTGTCTTTTTTTAGCATAAATTAATATACCTTCTCTTTGTTGCTTTTTAATCTCTTCTTGTGAAAGATTTTCTTCTCCATTTAAAACAGCTAAAAATTCTTTTGGACTTTGAAGATTTAAAGCATCATTTTGAATTTGAGCTATTTTTCTTTGAAAGGTTAATGTTTTTTCTTTTATTTTCCTAAGCTCTGTTAAAATAATAGCCCTATCTTCTAAAGGAATAGGATCAAAAACAAAACCTCTTTTATTTTTTTGTTTAGGAATTAATCTCACAACTAAACTTCTAATACCTTTTTCAAATTGTTCTGTTAAAAAACTAGCAGGAATAGTAACTTTGCCATCTTTTATTTCAAAACTTCTAATTTCTTTTTCTTCTTTAGTGTATCTATCATAAAAAATATCAAATTCATCACCTTCATCAAATCTTGATTTTAAATTACCTAGCTTTTTTTCTTCAAAATTATGATTTAATGATGCATCATTTATTTGAGAGTCTATATTTTTTTCATATTTAGCAATATCTTTAAAATCTATATCTATATTTGCATCGTCTTTAACCTCTATAGAATCTTGCTTATAAAGTTCCATCTCTTTTAAAAAAATACTACTTCCATCTTTTTTATTAAATTCTAATTCTTTTATTTTTTTTAAATCTGCATTTTTCCCTTTTTTTCTTTTTTGTGAAGGTTCTTTTACTTGTATTTCTTTTTCTTTAACTAAAAAATGCTTAGGTTCATAAAAAGCAAGTCTGCAATTTGACAATATAAAAACTTTTCGAAATTCTTTAACCAAAAAAACAATATCATTAAATTTTATAAGTTCAGGCATAAATATTTCCTATTTATTCAATTCTTAAATCTCCGCCTTTGATTCTAAGTCCATTAGAATCTATAATTACCTCTACCCCATCTACTTTTATAATAACTTCTTTTTTAGTATGAATAATTGCAGAACCACTTTCTATTTGTGTTACAGCTTTTTTCTTTGCGACTATAATATTTTCTTCATTAGCCAAAAAATTAACAAAATCAGCATTAAAAGAACAATTTTTATCCGTTCTAAAACCTAAAGAATCTTCAGCTTGAATTTGTAAATTTTCCTTGCTTAATAAAGCTATATCTTTAGAAGAGTCTATTTTTATGCCATCTTTAACCCTAAGAGTATAAGAACCTTCAATCGTTTCATTTTTATTATTTCCTACTCTTTGTATATAATCATTTGAAATATCTTTTTCAAAATTATTCTTTATCTCTACTTTTTTATCATTACCTATATATTCTTCACAATCTTGACCTATATTAACTTTATGAGTTACACCTACATTTAAAGTATTACTAAGCCCTACATTGGTATCTTTTGAAAGTAAAGTATTTTCTAAATATTCTGCTCCAACATTAACATTTTTAAAACCAGCAATATTTTGCATATGTCCTAAAATAATAAATTCACTAAACAAACCACCAATTTCTGAAGTTTTATTGTTTTTTATAACTTGCTCACGATTGTTGGTAATTTCTTCTTTATAGTCTTTTTGTGCTAAAAGATAAATTTCTTCTTTTCCAGCTTCATTTTTAAAAGTTAATTCATTTCTCTCATAAGATTTTAAATTTTCTTGCCCCAAGGTTGAATTAGATATAGTTAAAAAATGATTATTTGTATAATTTAAGGCATAATCTTTATTTTCTTGTATATTAAGCTCAGGTAATCCTTCATATCTCATTAATGGAATTTGTTTTAAATAATTTAAAGTATTATTAGCAATTTCTCTTTTAAATTTAGGATAAGAATAAAGTGGTAAAGCATTATTTTCATTATAAAAACTTCCGCTTACAAAAGGCTTATCGATATCATTTTCCAAAAATGAAATTAATACCTCATCTCCAACTCTTGGTATCCTAAAAAACCCAGAATGACTTGAGGCTACAGGGGAGCTTATTCTTAAAAAGCAGCTATGATGATATAAATTTTCTTTTTTATCAATTGCTTCTTGATTAATAAAAGCATCAAATCTTACTTTTACTCGACCATATTTATCTGTAAAAATTAAATTACTTTCATTTGAAATTTCATTATTTTGACCTATAACTATTCCTTTTGTTTGACTAGGTGCTTTAGGTTTTGGCTTAAAACTTGGTGTATATGTTATATGGCTTGGTAAAAAAGTGATTATATTAAAATAAGATTTTGTAAATTGCAAATCTTTAATTTCTTGCTTATCATTTGTATTTATAGAATTAGCCAAAATTGCATCATCAACTAAATATTGCTCTAATTTTATAATAACAAAATCTTTTTTTTCGCTTTTTAGGTCTCTTGTAAATGAAGGGTTAAAATTTATATTGATACTATCATTTAAAAATAAATTGTAAATATTGCTTTTTGCTTTAAAACTTTCACCTAAAAGCTTATATCTTCTTTCTTTTAAATAAATAGGGGTTTTTAAGTCTATATCTTCTGTAAAAGAATTGGCACTTTCATAAATATGTTCATTATAATATTGCGAACTTTTATTTTTTTGATCTACTATGTTTAAATTTAAAGAATTTAAATTTAAAGGATAGTTAGCATTTGCGCTCGAATAGGTAAATTGGTTGGGAAAAATAGAACTTTCTTTTATAAAAGAATAAATACAAGGTTCATTTAAAATATTATTAATATTGGAATTAAATTGAATGTTTTGATGCTTAGATGCCACAAAAACATCGCAAAAATAAATTTTTTCATCATCCTCGTAAAAATATATGCCATTATTATGAGCAAGTCGTGTAATAAATTTTAAATCGCTTTCATTGTATTGGACAATAAGTTCTTTTTTAGAATAATTATGCTTAAGTTTTGAAAAATCAATTTCTTTATTAATAAACTTTCCTTGATAAAATTCTAAAGTGATCCTAATAACCTCTAAAATACTTAAATCTGTATAGATTCTATTTGCTCTATTAAAAGACATTCTGGCTAATACAGAAGTAAGAGTAAATTTAAAAAAATGCTTGTAAGAAAGATGTTTTATTTCTGAATTAACTATATTATTGGCGCTTTCATTACTTAAACCCAAATAATTAACATAAGAAATAATACCCTTATAAATTTTATTTTCTTTATGTGTAAAATTAATTGTTTTATTTTCATAAGGATTTTTGATAATAAAATGAGCCTCTTGATCAATTAAAGAATTAGGATAAAAATTTGTATTTTGATTATTAATCAAATCTTCTTCTAAAATTTCAATATAACCTTCACATTCACAAACAAATAAATCTTCCAAACTTTCTTTAATATAAGCCTTAGTGATTTTAAAAGAAGTAGATGGATTAATAATATTTAAACTAAGATATGAATTCATAATTACCTTCTTTTATAATCAATTTAGCTCGTAATTATAAAAATTATATCATAGTTTATCAGCTAAATAATAAATTTTATTAAATTAGTAAGATTAATTTAATGCTTTAGCTACTTCTTGAATCATAACTTCTAAAGATTCAAGCCCGCCGCCTGAAAGATACCAATATTGTGGATCAAGATAAATAATTTTATTATTTTGTGCTGCCTTGGTTTTTAAAATCAAGGCATTATTTAAAATATCTTTAGCTTTTGCTTGATTTCCAACAATAACATTTCTATCAATAACAAAAATAAAATCTGGATTCTTCCCTAAAATATATTCTGAGTTAATACTCTTACCATGTGTGCCAACTTTTAAAGATTTATCCACAGGTTCAATACCTAAAATATCATGTATTAGACCAAATCTCGAAGAAGATCCAAAAGCTGAAATTTTATTAGAATTAGTAAGTACTATCAGGGCTTTTTTATCTTTATTGATTTTACTTTTTATTTCCGAAATTTCTTCTTTTATTTGTGATATTTTATTTTTTGCTTCTTCTTCTTTATTATAAAGTTTTGCAATGCTTAAGACATTATTTTCAAAAGAAGATAAAAAATCAGTATTGTCTATACCAAAATATATAGTAGGTGTAATTTGATTTAATTTATCATAAAATCTAGTTTGACGTCCTGAAATAATGATTAAATCTGGTTTTAATGCATTAATAGCCTCTAAATCTACTTGTTGAACACCGCCTATATTATTTTTATCATCATATTGCTTCAAATAAGTAGGTAAATTTTTAATAGGAACTCCAACAACTTTATCATTTAAATTTAAAGAATCAAAAGTATCTAAGGAACCAAAATCTAAAATTACAACCTTTGAAGGATTTTTAACAACCTTACTTTCACCCAAAGAATGCTTAATTAAAAAAAAATCTCCCTCATCGATTATGCTTATAGGAGTAATAGTTAAAGCATTCTCATTGTTATCTTTAGCCTTATCATTTGAACAGCCACTAAAACCAAACCATAAAAACAAACAAAAAAATAGTAAAATATTTTTCTTTTTCATATTTTCTCCTTAAAAATAAATTAAAAATAAAGACATATTTTTTTATTTTTAAATTCCATTAAAGGAATTTCCATATCATAAACTTCTTTTAAAATTTCACTATCAATAATCTTTTCTGTATGATCAAATTTAACAACCTTTCCATCTTTTAAAGCAAGAATTTCATCAGAATAAATTGAAGCAAAATTAATATCGTGCAAAACAACTATGATAGATTTATTAAAATCTCTAATTAAATTTTTCATCAAATTCATAATCTGAACACAATGCTTCATATCAAGATTATTTAAAGGCTCATCAAATAAAATAAATTCAGTATCTTGAGCGATAATCATTGCTATAAAAGCTCTTTGTTTTTGTCCACCGCTTAAAGTGTCTAAGTATTTATCTTTTATTTCATAAAGCCCTGTATAATTTAAAGCTTCATTGATTTTTTCTTTATCTTGTGGATTAAGTCTTCCTTGAGAATAAGGAAAGCGACCAAAAGATACCAACTCTTCAACACTTAATCTCAAATTTAAATTATTTTGTTGTTTAAGAATGGAAATTTTTTGGGCTAATATATTTTCTTTATAAGAATTAATATTTTTATTATCAATATATATTTCACCGTTATCAGGTTTCATCAAACGACTAATAAGAGAAAGTATAGTACTTTTACCAGCTCCATTAGCACCAATTAATGAAATAAGTTTATTTTTAGGAAAAGTTAAATTTAAATTTGAAACTATGCTTTTTTTATTATAACTTTTACTTATATTTTTTAACTCTATCATAATTTATTACCCTTAAAAACAAGATATAAAAAATATATTCCACCAATGAAATTTATAATCACGCTTATAGTTGTGTTGTATTCAAAAACTCTTGAAACAAAAAAGATACCTATAACTAAAAATATTATTGCAATTAAAGAACAAGCTAGGAGTAAAAATTTATGCTTAGAAGTCTTAAAGAGTTCATAAGTGATATTACACACTAAAAGCCCTAAAAACGTAATAGGACCGACTAAAGCTGTACTTATAGAAGTTAATATAGCTATAATTATCATAAGATGCTTTATAGTTCTATGATAATTAATTCCTAAATTGATACTTAAGTCTTTACCCAAAATTAATGGATCTAAAAATTTTAAATATTTAATAACAAAAATAATACTAATTAATGTAATAATACTTGCTAAAAATAAAACATCAATTGCAATATTATCAAAACTAGCAAACATTCTTCCTTGGATAATCATAAACTCATCAGGATCAATTAAAACTTCAAAAAAAGTTCCCAAAGTAGAAAAAAATGTTCCAAAAATAATTCCTAAAAGCATAATTAAATAAATATTTCTTTCATTTTTAAAAAGAAGCTTATATAAAAGTAAAGAAAAGATTATCATACAAAATAAAGAAATTAAGAAATTAATATTTTCTTTATACACAATTAAATTTGTAGAACCTAGGATAAAGATTAAACAAGATTGTAAAAGCATATATAAAGAATCAAGTCCTATAATGCTTGGTGTAAGAATTTTATTATTACTAATGGTTTGAAAAATAATACTTGAAACAGCAATACATATACCAACAATGATAATCGAAATAACTTGCAAACTACGATTTTTTAAAGCATAGTCGCTAAATTCTCCCATAAAACTAAATAAATAAATACCTACGCTAAGTAAAGTAATAAAAATTAAAAAATATATTTTTTTAATCATTTTTTCTCTTTAATAAAATCCAAATAAATATCAAAGATCCAAGAGCTCCAGCTACTATACTAATTGGCATTTCAAAAGGAAAAATAATTATTCTTGCAAAAATATCACATATAAGTAAAAACAAAGCTCCACTTAATGCAATATAGCTAAGATTTTTTTTAAGATTATCTCCTTTATAAATAGAAATAATATTAGGTATAATAAGACCTAAAAAAGGTATAACTCCAACAGTTAAAACGATTACTGAAGTAATAACTGAAACGATAAATAAACCTACACTAAGAATAAAATTATAAGAAACGCCTAGATTAATACATACTTCTTTTCCCATACCCACAATAGTAATTTTATTAGCAAATATATACGCAATTATCAATAAAGGCAAACTTATATAAATTAACTCATAGTTTCCTTGCATAACATTGGCAAAACTTCCTTGTAACCAACCTTGAATATTTTGAATATAATTTAAACTATAGGCAAAAAATGTTGTTAAAGAACTAATAATTCCACCAAACATTAAACCTATAAGAGGGATAAAAATACTATCTTTAAATTTTATATTTCTTAAAATTTGTATAAAAACAAAACTTCCAAGCATAGTAAAAATACAAGCTATTAAAGTTTGAAATAAAAAAGAATAAGTATGAAAAAATATTAATGAAATCAAAATTCCAAATCTTGCACAATCCATAGTTCCAGCGGTAGTTGGTGAAACAAATTTATTTTGAGTAATTTGTTGCATAATAAGACCACAAATTCCCAAACTCATTCCTGTGATAATAATAGCTATAATTCTTGGAATTCTTGTTATGAATAAAAGTTCTAAATCTTCCTTATCTAAAGAAAATAAAGAAATATCTTTTACTCCTATAAAAATACTTATTATAGATAAAATAAAAAGCATTGATAATAAAACTCTTAGTTTTATAAAACAACTAAACAAAAATTTCCTTAATTAAAATAATGATAATAATTATTAAAAAATTATATACTATTTTTCTAAATTTTTTATAAAAATGATATTAATTTTCAATAAATATTTTAATATATATTTAATAAATTCAGTTTATTTTTTGATTTTATAGGTATAATACCAGTTTTAAATATACCAATCAGGAGGTCAAAATGGCTTTAGATTCGGCTAAAAAAGCAGAAATTATTGCTAAATTTGCTAAAAAATCAGGAGATACAGGCTCTACAGAAGTTCAAGTTGCACTTTTAAGTGCTAGAATTTCAGAATTAACTGAACATTTAAAAATCTACAAAAAAGATTTCTCTTCACGTTTAGGTCTTTTAAAACTTGTAGGACAAAGAAAAAGGCTTTTATCCTACCTTAAGAGAAAAGATCATAATAGTTATATAAAACTTATTAACGAACTTAAACTTAGAGATAAATAATTTTTAATTATTCTTGGGATTTGCCTATAAATCCCAAATTCTTTTATAGCCTTTTCTTTTTATATAAGGAATGTCATGAAAACAAAATCCTTAGAAAAACAATTAAAAAAAAATCATTTATATGCTTCAATACAAAAAATTAAAAAATTAAACTTAAATTCCAAATTTTTTACTACAAGAAGCATAAACATAAAAACAAATCAAAAAGTAAAAGAGCAAATTAAACAGATTGCAATAGAATTAAAACCCTGGAGAAAAGGTCCTTTTAAAATTGATGACCTTTTTATAGATTCTGAATGGCAAAGTTTTATAAAATTTAATATATTAAAACCTTTTATGAAAGATATTGAAGATAAAGTTGTTGCAGATGTTGGATGTAACAATGGTTATTATATGTTTAAAATGTTAAAATACAATCCAAAAAAGATTGTAGGTTTTGATCCTTCTATAAAATACAAATTACAATTTGAGCTTATTAACGCTTTAGCTAAAACAGATATTAAATTTGAACTTTTAGGAGTTGAAGATTTACCAAACTATCATCATAAATTTGATGTTATTTTTTGTCTAGGTGTGATTTATCACCGCAGTGATCCCGTTAAAATGCTAAAACAATTAAAACAAAGTCTTAACAAAGATGGAATTGTATTTTTAGATACTATGTTTATTAAAGACAAAAGGGAGGTTGCTTTAATTCCTAGAAAAACTTATTCTAGAATATCAAATATTTTTTTCATTCCGTCGATATTAGGTCTAAGAAATTGGTGCGAACGTGCTGGATTTAAAGAATTTGAAATTTTGGCTATTAAAAAAACAACTAAAAATGAACAAAGAAAAACAGAGTGGATTGACTCTTATTCTTTGGAAAATTTTTTAGATCCAAACAATCGTAATTTAACTTATGAAGGTTATGAGTCACCTAGAAGAATTTATGTAAAATTAAAGGTCTGATAATGGCAAAAAAAGATAATTTTGAAGAGTATGCTCAATTAGAAGAATATGCATCACAAGAAGACATATCACGCATTAAAACAGAACTTGTAACATGTCCTGATTTAAACAATTCTCTTTCTGGGACCATTATTGAACTTTCAAAAAACTATGCAAAATCAATCTTAATTACCTCTCCAGAAATGATAGTAGATAATCAAGGACTTATATTTGATGCGTTTATTTTTTCTGCAGCAAATTATGTTGCACAAGCTGCTATAAACAAAGAATATTCTGTTCTAATAGGTTCAAAATGCTTTTTTTATGCCCCTTTAAAACTAGGAGATATTTTAGAACTTGAAGCTCATGCTCTTTTTGATGATTCATCTAAAAAAAGAGAAGTTAAAATTATAGGACATGTGAGTGAAATTAAAGTTTTTGAAGCAAATTTACAAATTGTTACTATGGATGATCATATATTTAAACTCAAAAGACCTCCTTCTAGTACAATAAAACAAGAAGCTAAGACAAATGAAAAAGAAACTAGTACAAATGCAAACCCAGAGGCAATGGCTGCAACATTAATGGCTTCAATGGGAAAATAGTTATTTCGGATCCAAGGGAAGATCAACCCAATTATTAGGACATTCTTTATGGTAAATTCCACTTGCATCATAGTATTCCTTACAATCACTATAATACCTATTTGAAATTCCTCTTTCATTTACAAAACATCCAGAAAATAATACAAGTATAAAAAAAATTATATATCTCATCATAATATTATCCAAAAATTAAAATTTATTTTGTTTTCTCCATTTATAAGGTTCTATAGGATTTTTATCTTCCCAAAGACCTAAATGATTTTTTTGTGCGAATTTTTGATCTTTTGTATAAATATCACTATAAAAACTATATGACCAAGCAAAACCTTTAGAAACCATTATTTGATTAATATCTAAATTATCAAATTCTACAATTGCTAAAATTCTATCATAAATATCTTTATCTTTATAAATTATTTTAACCTTCTTATCTTGAATTATTGATCTAAGATAATTTTTAGCTTCTATTCCAAATTTTTGTTTAAGTTCTGGAGCATCAATTCCGAAAAGTCTTATTTTATTTTTATCCCCTTTTAAATTTAAAACTTCTATAGTATCTCCATCTATAACTTTTATAACTTTTGCATCAAAAGATTTTGTTTGCGCTATAAAACTCTCTATAAAAATTAATATAAATATCAAAATTAAAAAAGAAAAAAATTTCTTAGGATCACTTAAAATTTTTCTTAAATTTAATATTTTTTCAATATTTAATCTCATTTTAAACCCAAAAAATAAAAATTATGTATAATTTTATCTAACAAAAGGAGTTAAAATGCAAAATATCATAAAAAATTTTAAAAAATTATGTGAAATACCGCATTGTAGCTATGAAACAAATCAAATGAGAGATTTTTTAAATGCTTATGCCAAAGAAAAAAACTTTAAAGTAAATATTGATTTAGCTGGTAATATTCACTGCATCAAAGGCAATCCTAAAATTTGTTTACAAAGTCATTATGATATGGTCTGTATGGGAAATGCCCCAAAAATAGAAGTTTATGAAGATAATGGTTATTTAAAAGCTAAAGATTCATCTTTAGGAGCTGATAATGGCATCGGGATAGCTATAATGCTAGAAGCAATGCAAAAATTTTCAAATTTAGAATGTCTTTTTACTAATAATGAAGAAGTTGGACTTATGGGGGTTAATGATTTAGAACATAAACTTCATTCTAAAATGCTTTTAAATCTAGATCACGAAAATGAGAATGAAATCATTATAGGTTGTGCTGGCGGAGTAGATATTGAAGCTTTTTTAGAATATGAAACAAAAGAATATTTTGGAAAAGTTTATGAACTAAGTGCAATAAATTTTAATGGGGGTCATTCTGGCATTGATATTATTGATAATCCAAAAAGCTCCATAAAGGAAATGGCTCGTTTTATTAAAGAAAATAAAGGAAAAATTATAAATTTTGAAGGCGGAGAAAGAGTAAATTCTATACCAAAATATGCAAAAGCTTTAGTATTATTTGATAATGATGTTAAGTCAAATAAATATATTCATTGTCAATTTATAGAAGAAAGAAAAGAAAAAATATGTTTAAAATCTGATATTTTACTTAACCTTTTAATTTCTTTTTCTCAAGGGGTTAGAAGCTTTAATAAAACATTAGATATAGTTCAAACAAGTATTAATTTAGCTATTTTAAAAATGAATGAACAAGAAATAAGAATTAGTCTTTTTGCAAGATCAAATTTATTAGAAGATTTAAAACAAGTTGAATTTGAAACTTTAACACTTTTTGAAGCCTTTAATTTTAAAGCCCGATCTTTTAATTTTTATCCACCATGGGAAGGAAAAGAAAATGAGCTTAGCGATAACTTATTAAAAATATTTAAAAAAGAAAATAAAAATATTAAAATTTCAGCAATACACGCAGGTTTAGAATGCGGGATTATCGAAAAAAAACAAAAAATTTTATGTTGTTCTATAGGACCAAATATATATAATCCACATTCTACAGACGAAAGATGCGAACTTGCTTCAGTTGAAAGAATATCAAAAATTGTTTTTGAACTTTTAAAAAATTATCAATAATTAAAATATATTTCTTGCATTTTTTGCAAGAAAATATTTTAATAAAAACACACAAACCAAGGCACTAGAACCTACAAAAATAAAATAAAATTTTAAATAAGTATTAAAAAATAAATCTACTATAAAAGGGGTTATAAAACTTAAAATAGCATAAGAAATATTATAAGCAAAAGAAAGACCACTAAATTTTAATTCATTTTTAAAAATTTGAGTCATAAATACAGGTGCAAAAGTTACAATCCCTTGAGAAAAACAAGCTAAAAAATAAAATAAAATAAAATAATCATTATATAAAGAAAATAATAAAGAAAATACAATAAACATTAAGCTAAATATAATACAAATTTTATAAGATCCAAAAAATTTAGCCAAAATTCCTTGTATCAATGAGCCTATCATTAAAATAAAAATTGCCCAATTTTGGATATAAAGAGCTTCCGTGTTATTTAGAGATAAAACTTTATGAAAATATTTTGGCAATATCATTAAAGTTGCAATAGCACTTGTTAATACTACGCTCATTAAAAAACAAACAAGCATACTAGTTTTATGGGTTTTAAAAGCTTGTTTAAGAGGAAATTTTAAAATTTGATTATTCTTTTTTATTTTCTCAAAAATAGGAGTTTCATCAAGATGTTTTCTTAAAAAAAGTGCTAAAAATCCAAATATTGCACTTATAATAAAAGGAATTCTCCAAGCATAAGATTCTAATTCATTTTCACTAAAAGTATTTTTTAAAATAATAAATGTTAAACCACCTAACAATAAACCAAATGTCAAAGTCATAGAAATAAAACCTAAAGCTAAGGGTATTTGCCTACCTCTAACAAACTCACTTACAAACACCCAAGAACCACTCACTTCAGCACCTATTGCCAAACCTTGTAAAATTCTCATAAAAAACAAAATAATGGGTGCTATAATTCCTATGCTTTCATAATTAGGTAAAAAAGCAATAACAAAATTAGGCAGAATCATCAAAAGCATACTTATATAAAAGATTTTTTTACGCCCTACTTTATCACCAAAATGCCCCATAAAAATAGCACCCAAAGGGCGTATTAAATAAGCAATACCAAATAACAAATAAGAGCTGAATTTTAAAAAAGATTCATCTTGAGGAGGAAAAAAAATTTTAATAAAGATATCAAGAAAAAAAACAAATAAAATGAAATCATAAAATTCTAAAATGCCTCCTAAAGAGGCATAAACAATATTTTTTATTTTTTTATTTTTCATTAAAAATTAGATTTTTCCACCCTCTATAACAACATCTTCGGCGCTTATATCACTTGAGAAATGATCTTTAAGTGTTGCTTCATAGTCTTTGTGAAAAAACTGCTCATTAGAAAGCTTTATAATTAAATTATCAAGAAATTCTTTTAACTGTATATCACCTTTTTTAACAGCTGGAGCTATTACATCATGATTGCCTAAGTCCTTAATCGCCATTTTAAAATCAGGATGATTTTTAACCCAAGCAAAAAGCAGAGTATTATCATGGCTTAAGGCATCTCCCCTTTTATCAAGCAAAGCAGCAAAAGTTTCTGTATTTTGATCATATTTTAAAGTTCTAATATTAGGATAATTTTCTGTAAAATATGCATCAGCTGTTGTGCCTTTGTTGAGCAATAAAGTTTTATCATTTAAATCTTCAATTTTAGATATAGTAGAATCTTTAGGCACGACTACTCCAAGAGAAACTTTCATATAAGGCAAGGCAAAATCAACTTGTTCTTCTCTTTGGGGTGTTTTAGTAAAATTTGCCAATATAATATCAACTTTATTAGATTTTAAAAACTCAACACGATTAGCTGCCTCAACAAGAACAAAATGAACTTTATTTTCATCACCAAAAAGCTCTTTGGCAATACGCTTAGCAAAATAAACATCATAACCTTGATTTTCACCTTTTTCATCTATATAACCAAAGGGAGGTTTATCTCCAAAAACCCCTATTCTTACAAAGCCATTCTTTTTAATTTGCTCCAAAGAATTTGTATTATTAGAATCAAAACAAGCTGATAAAATCAATGATGAAATTATCATTAAAAAATATAAAAATACTTTTTTCATAAATAAACCTTTCTTTTAATAAATGAAACTTACTATATAAAAAAAGTGTAAACAAAAATAAATTTTATAATTTATTTTATCATTTAAAAGTAGTTCCACCATCTACAATAAAAGTATGACCACTTACCCAACTTGCTTTAGATGAACAAAGAAATAAACATGCACCAGCTAAATCTTCTGGCTGTCCCATACGATTTAAAGGGCTTAGATTAATTGTAGCTTGTTTTACTTCTTCATAATTTGTAAAAGCCCTTAAAGCATCTGTTTCTATTGGACCACCGCTTACTACATTTACGCGTATATTTTTTTCTCCTAATTCGGTAGCAGCATATCTTGCCATAGCTTCTACCGCAGCCTTTGCAGTGCCATGCCCTGCATAATTTTCTATATAAACTAAATTTCCAGTTGATGAGATAGAAATAATACTTCCTCCCCCTACTTTCTCCATTCTTTTAGCAGCTTCTTGAGAGCCAACAACAAAAGCATTGACAGTTGCTGTAAAGATATTATTGATTCCTCTTGGTTTAAGTTTCATAAATTTAGTATATCCACCAACTACTGCACGTCCAGAAATAATAGCATTGGAAATAAAAAAATCTACCCTATCAAAATCTTGATCAATTTTTTCAAAAAGTTCTTTATAAGTTTCTGGCTCTAAAATATTAAATTCATAAGCTCTAGCTTTGATATTGAAATTATCTTCTAAATCTTTTACCATATCTTTAGCTAATTCAGCATTAGAATTATAAGTAAAAGCTATATTTACGCCCATTTTTGCAAATTCATATACGATAGCTTTTCCTATACCTCTTGTTCCGCCACTAATTACTAAAGTTTTTCCTAAAAATTCATTATTCATCAAAATCCTTTAATGTTATAATTTTTTAATATATTTTCAATTTTTTTAAAATTTTCATTACTTGGAGAGCAAAGAGGCAAACGAAATTCTAAAGAATCTATAAGCCCCATAATAAACATTGCTGTTTTAATAGGGATAGGATTACTCTCACAAAATAACACTTTATTTATATTATAAAGTTTATCATTAATTTCCTTAGCTAAATTATAATTACCTTTTAAAGCTTCATGAGTTAACAAAGAAATTTGATCAGGTAATAAATTTGAACTTACAGAAATAACACCTTTACCTCCATTAGCAAGGATAGGATAATTAATAACATCATCACCGCTAATTAAAACAATATCTGGCTCATTAGCCAATAGATCAACGCATTTTTCAATATTTCCACTAGCCTCTTTTACGCCGAAAATATTATCACAATCTTTAAAAAGCTTTATTATAGTATCTGTTACAATTTCACAGCCTGTTCTACTTGGAACATTATATAATAACATAGGAATTTCTATACTATTTGCTATACTTTTATAATGTTCATAAAGTCCTTTTTGAGTTGGCTTGTTGTAATAAGGTGTAACACTTAAAATACCATCAGCCCCACATTTTTGTGCAAATTTAGCTAAATCTATAGCTTCATGAGTAGCATTGCTTCCTGCACCTGCTAAAACTTTAACAGAAGTATTTTTACACGTTGCAACAGCAAGCTCTATACAAGTTTTATGCTCATTATGGGTTAAAGTTGCACTTTCTCCTGTTGTTCCTACTGGAACTAAAACATCTATACCGTTATTAATTTGTCTTTTGATAAGTTTGATATAATTTTGTTCATCTATTTTACCATTTTTAAAAGGGGTAATTAAAGCAGTCATTGCTCCGATTAAATTCATCATTTTTTCCTTAAGATCATTGTGGTAGAATTATTATCATTAAAATATTTTTTAGCACACTTTATTAAATCATCTATAGTTAAATTTTCAATATCTGTTTCATAATTTAAAAGAGGTTTTAAATCTCCTCTTGCCAAATAAGAACCAAAAAGATTTGAGACTTCAGTTGCAGTGCTAAGCGAAAATATAAAATCACTTTTAGTATTATTTTTTATTTTTTCTAAATCTTTTATTGAAATTTCCCCATTTTTTATATTATTAATAATTTTCCACAATTCTTTCTCAACTTGTTCGGCTTTGATATTTAAATTACAATTGCAAATAAAAATAAATAAATTTTCATCAATGGTATCATTAACAAAAGCGTAATAATCATTGATTAAATTTAATTTATCTACAAGAATTTCATTCATTAAAGAACTTTTCCCATTACCCAAAAGTTCAGCTAAAGCATTAAGAGCTGGAATATCTTTATGTTTAAAATTAGGAATTTTAAAACCGATGGCAAGAATTTGGGTTTGAGAATTTTTTTTAAGAACTATTCTTTTGGGACCATCTTGTTTTGGTTCTTTCATATAAATCTTTGGAATAATTTTTGTATTTTTTATATTTTCAAAATATTTTTTAGCCTGATTAAAAACTTCTTTGCTATCAATATCACCGCTTACAAGTAAAATAGCATTTTTAGGCTGATAATAAGTCTTGTGAAATTCTCTAATATCTTCTATTGTCCAATTTTCAATATCTCTTAAAAACCCAATAGGAGTCCAATGATAAGGATGATAAATAAAAGCATGATTAAAAAGTCTAAAATACAAATATCCTAAAGGATTATTATCTGTTCTCCATCTACGTTCTTCTAAAACAACTTTTCTCTCCGGTTGAAACTCTTCATCTTTTAAAGTTAAATTTTGCATTAATTCTGCAAAAAGCTCTAAAGCTTTATTTAAATTTTTTTTAGCACATTTAATATAATAATGCGTATAATCAAAACCTGTACTAGCATTATCTACACCACCAAATCCTTTGATAATTTCATCAAATTCTCCAGCTTTTAAATTTTTAGTACTTTTAAAATTTAAATGCTCAAGCATATGTGCGATACCGCTTTTACCTATAAATTCGTTTCTAGAGCCTACTTTATAAAAAATATCAACACTAATAACTTCGCTATTCTTATTTACAGGTAATGCATAGACTTCAAGTTTATTTTTTAAACTTATTTTTTTAAAATCAATCATTTAATATTTACTCCAACTGCTTCGCTAATATGCATAAAACCATCTTCTCTTAATAAAGTAAGCAATTCTTGATTGATATTCCTAACAAGAGATGGGCCTTTATAAATAAGTGCTGTAAAAACTTGAATCAAATGGGCGCCATTTTTAATACGATCATAAGCTTCCCTGCCACTATCAATTCCTCCACAAGAAATTAAAAGAGTGTGAGAAAAAAGCTCTTTAGCTAATTCTTTAAAAAATTTACTACTCTTTTCTTGTATAAGCTTGCCACTAATTCCTCCAAAAGTTCTACCATTATCAAGTAAAGAATAATCAGTACTTGTATTTGCAATTATAAATCCATTAGCACCTTTTTCTATAGCTTTTTTACATAAATCAATAGCTAAAGGTATTTCTAAATCAGGAGCTATTTTAATTAAAATTGGTTTTTGGGTAATCTTTTTTGCTTCACTTAATAAATCATTTAAAAAACTATGATTTTGTAAAGATCTTAAATTTTTAGTATTAGGTGAAGAAATATTAATAATAAAATAATCACATAAATCTTTAAATTCTTTTAATAAAATAAAATAATCTTCTAATGCATTTTCACTATTTTTATTTTTTCCTATATTAGCACCCAAAGGCAAAATAAAAGGATAAATTTTAATTAAATTTGAATAAATCTCTTTAGAACCTTTATTATTAAAACCCATGGCATTTTGTATGCTTTCTTGCTTCACTAATCGAAATACCCTTGGTTTTTCATTACCTTCTTGTGCTTTAGGTGTAAAAGTTCCAAATTCTAAAAAACCAAATCCTAAAGCACTCAAAGGTCTTATCATGGTTGCATTTTTATCAAAACCTCCAGCCAAACCAACAGGATTGCTAAATTGAAGACCTAATAAATTCTGACTTAAACTTTCATCTTGAATTATAAAGCGATTAGCTAAAAAACTAAGCGCACCCGGAAAAATGGTATTAAGACTCCTTAAAGAGTATTCAACCAAATTATGGGCACATTCTGGATCTAATTTAAAAATTAAAGGCTTTATGTGTTTATAAATCATTTTTTTCCTTAAAAATTTTAACTTAAATTCTAACTAAATTAAAATAAAGTTAAGCTTTTATTTTATGTTCTTTGTTTTTAAATTTTTGATAAAGAGTGCAATTTTGCATTAATTCTTGATCGGTTCCAATTGCTAAAACCTTTCCTTTATCTATCACGGCAATTTTATCAGCATTTTCTATAGTGCTAAGCCTATGAGCAATCATAATGATTAATCTATCTTTTTTTAAATTTTCTATAGTTTGAACAATAATTTTTTCACTTTCATTATCTAAAGCTGAAGTAGCTTCATCAAAGATAAGCATATTGGGATTCTTATATAAAGCTCTAGCAATAGCAATTCTTTGTTTTTGACCACCGCTTAAATTTTTACCATTTTCATAAAGCTTTGAATGAATTCCTCCCATTTGCATACTAAATTCATAAGCATTAGCTAATTTTAAAGCTTCAATCACTTTATTTTCATTAAATTCTTCATTATAAGCAACATTTTGAGCAATAGTATCATTAAAAATATAAATATCTTGGGTAACTAAAGATATTTTAGATCTTAAAGATTGCAAAGAAAAATCATCTATGGAATGGTTGTTGATAAAAATATCTCCTGAATTTCTACTAAAAAAATGAAGAATTAATCCCACAATAGAAGATTTTCCTCCCCCGCTAGATCCGACAAAAGCTAAAATCTCTCCTTTATTTAAAGAAAAACTAAGTCCTTTTAAAATTTCTTTTCCATTTTCATATGAAAAATAAACATCCTTAAAAACAAGGTTTGAAATATTTTCAAGTTTTTTGTCTCCTCCTTTAATTTCTGGTTTCAAATCTAAAAGATAAAAAGTTCTTTCACTTGCAACAATAGCAGTTTGCAATACTCCATATAAATAAGAGATCCTTTTTATAGGAGTATAAATCATAAAAAGTGCAGTAATAAAGCTAAAAAACGTTCCCACGCTCATATTGCCAAGTATAACTTCTCTTCCCCCAACTATAATAACTATAGATACACCCAAAGAACCTATAATCTCCATAATAGGACTTGTTAAAGAAGTTACACGAACACTTTTTAAAATAACTTTACTTAATTCATCATTTTCTTTTGAAAATCTTAGTTTTTCTTTGGTTTCAGCATTATTTACTTTAATAATTTCTATATTAGAAAAAATTTCACTCAAGCGAGATAAAAGATCTGAATTTTTTTCTTGAGTTGTTTTTGCATATTTTTTAAGTTTTTTAGCAAACCAAACAAGTGGAAAAATAGCTACTGGCAAAACAATTAAAGCAAAAAAAGCTAAAATTGGACTTTGATAAATTACAACACTTATAAGTCCAATGGCAGTAATTACTTCTCTTAAAAAATCAGGAATGATATTAGCTACTACACTTTGCAAAGCATTGATATCATTGGTACAACGACTGATTAACTCCCCTTTTCTATATCGTTTAAAAAACATCATATCAAGCTTTAAAAGATTTTCGAGTACTCTAGATCTTAATACTCTTAATATATCAATTCCAATAAAACTTGTGTAATAGCTTTGCAAATAAGCTCCTAAATTTTTAAAAAAATAAACTATAAAAATAAAAAAAGGAGTTATATACAATAAGCTAAGATTTTTATTTACAAAAATATCATCTAAAATTGGTTTAATTACATAAGCACTTGCAGCGGTTCCTAAAGATGCAAAAAGCATGCCTATAATAGCAAATAAAAAATATTTCCAATATTGCTTATAAAAAGGCTTAAAACGCATTAAAACATCAATTAAAGTCATTTTTTTATGCATTATTTTTTTCCCATAAGGTTCCATTTTGAGTATCCATTAAAATAATATTTTTTTTAAGTAAATTATCACGAATTTCATCTGCTTTATTGAAATCTTTATTTCTTTTAGCTTCATTTCTTAAAAAAATTTGCTCTTCTATAAATTCTTTTTCCTCTAAACTTACTCCAAACTGAAAATACTCACTAGGATCTAAAAAGCCAAAACCAAAAATCAAACAAAGTTCTTTAAGACTTCTAGAAAGCTCTTGTTTTAAATTTTTATCTTTATTCTCCTTATCAAGCCTTAGATTTACATTAATAATAAATTCATCAAGCAAGGATAAAGCTTTTGAAATATTTAAATCATCTTCCAAAGCAAATAAAATTTCTTGACTTATTTTACTTTCAAATTTTTCATTTATAAATTGATTATCCCACTTTTGAAGTGCTATTCTTTTTTTAAGTCTATAAAATTTATCAAGTCTTTTTTTACTCATTTGTAAATCTTCTAAAGAATAATTAAAATGGGCCCTATAATGAGTGCTTAAAAGATAAATTCTAAGAACTTCTGCAGGAAATAATTTTAAAGCATCTTTAATAAAAAAACTATTATTAAGACTCTTGCTCATTTTTTCATTATTAATTTTTACAAAACCATTATGAAGCCAATAGTTGCAAACTTCATAATCATATGCACAACGACATTGTGTTGCTTCATTTTCGTGATGTGGAAACAATAAATCAATCCCACCAGCGTGTATATCAAGCTTGTCTTGAAAAATGCTTTCTATCATAGCTATACATTCACTATGCCAACCGGGTCTTCCTTTGCCAAAAGGACTTTCATAAAATTTTTCATCAAATTTCCATAAAACAAAATCACTTTCATTTTTTTTAAAAACTTCATTTTCTAAACGACTTTGATTTTGAAAAACATCTCTTTTAGAAAGACTAAAATACTTATTATCTTTACTTGTATCAAAATATACCCCATCTTCTAAAATATAAGCATAACCCTCATTATAAAGTTTTTGAATTAGTTCTATCATCTCTTTTATAAAATGAGTAGCCCTTGGTTTATAATTTGGTTCTAATATATTTAGTGCTTTCATATCATCTTCATAGCTTTTAATATAATATTCGCTCAATTCCTCTAAACTTTTATTTTTTTCTTGCATTTTTTTTAGAATTTTATCATCTATATCAGTATAATTTCTCGCAAAATAAAGCTCATAACCTTTGGCTTTAAAAACCCTCATTAAAAGATCAAAACACACACTACTTCTAGCGTGACCTAAATGAGCATCATCATAAGTTGTAGGACCACAAAGATAAATATTTACTTTTCCTTTTTCTTTTGGAATAAACTCTTTTTTTTCTTTTGAGACACTATCTGTTAATTTCATTAAATTATCCCTTTTATAAACTCAAATATATATAAAAAAACAAAAATTATATTTGATTTAAATTCAAATAATAAAACAGCAATCAAAGCAAATATAACAATAAACAAAATGCAAAATTTCCAAGAAATTAAAGAAAAAAATTCTTTAAAACCGAATTCTTTAATATTAGCCAATAATAAATAAAAAGCACTAATAGACGAAGAAAAAGCAACGGCTAAGATCTTATTTTTTTCATCTTCAATAAATAAAATAAAAACTATAGAACATAAAGCACTTAAAGTTAAAGCCTTAAAAGCTATAAAAGCAGCTATCTTTTGTTTAAATTTAGCATAAAGCCATAAAGATAATATTTTTTGCAACCCAAAAGGCAAAAGCCCTAAAAGATATGCTATTAAAACATAAGCTGTTATTGTGGCATCTTCATTAGAAAAATTACCTCTTTCAAATAGCATTTTAGTAATTTCTTGAGAAAAAATTATACCAATCATAGAAGAAAAAACAAGTAAAATACTTAAAAATGCTAAAGCTTTTTTCATAAATTCTAAAGCCAAGTTTTCTTGATTACTTTTTAAATATTTTAAAATTTTAGGAAAAGAAACTTGCGTTAAAGCAATAGCAAAAAGGGCTAAAGGAAGTTGAAAAATACGATTTGCATAATAAAGATAAGAAATACTTCCAGTGATCAAAAAACTGGCTATAGTTGTATCAAGTAAAGAGCTAAATTGTGTAGCAGAAGAACCTAAAATTCCATGAAAAAAATTTTCATAAAAAGATTTCAAATTTGTTTTTGTTTTTTTAAATTTTAAAGAAAGTATTATAGCTTTTAAAATTCTACTATTATAAAAAACAATCATATGCAAAACCAATTGCGCCACTCCACTTAAAACTATAAAATATGAGAAATAATAAAGCGTTTCATAAGGATTATTTTTATCCACAAAAAAAGCTGCTATAACTATACTAAGATTAAACAAAGAAGATGAAAATGAAGTAATAAAGAATTTTTGTTTATAATTTAACAAAGATGCTAAAAAAGTTACAATAAAAATAAAAAATAAATACCAAAAATTTATGGCTACCAAAGGAGAAGCAAGTTTTATAGTTTCTTTATCAAAACCAAAAGCAAAAATTTTTGTAAAAAACGAAGAGAAAAAACTTACTAAAAGGCAAAATAAAAATACAATAATACTAAATTGATAAAGTACGTTTATGCAAAAAGCTCCTTTTTTTGTTACTTTTGTAAAATTAGGTAAAAAAGATTGATTAAACGCACCTTCAGCAAAAATTCTTCTAAAAAAGGCAGGCATTTTAAGTGCCACAAAAAAAATATCACTATAAAGCCCCGCTCCTAAAAATAAAGCAATTAAAATATCCCTTATTAAACCTAAAACTCTAGAAAATAAAATTCCCAAAGCATTAATAATAAAATTTTTAAACACTAAATTCTTCATAATACCATAGAACCAAGATTTTAATAATTTTTTAGAATAAATATTTTAACCAAAATTGATTAAAAATTTACTATAATATATAATTTATATGAAAAATAGCGGAGAACAACTTGTTAGAAAATGAAAAAATTATTTCCTACACTTCAAACCCTTATAAAGAATTATTAGCAGTTGCTTCACGCACAAATATAGATATCAATGAACTTGACTATAATCTTCTTGCGTTTTCAACTTGGTATCGTTTTGGTAATGAAGAATGGAAAAAAATTAGCGAAAAAGAACTCAATATTTTTGAACAAGATGAAATTTTTTTAAAAAATAATTTAGAAATTAAACAAGAATATAAAATAGAAATTATTCATAATGAAAATAAAAATATTAATGATGCTATTAAGCTGATTGCAAATAAAAATTTAACAAAACTTATAGCAGAAATAGAACTTCAAAAAATAACGTATCATGATAAAATAGCATTAGAATTGCTTCAAAATATTTATAAAAAAATGATTAAATTGAAATTTCTAATTGGTATTCGTATTTTTGACTTTAAAAAACAATTACTTGAAAGTGTTGCAAAAATTAAGTCTTCTTCACATAATTTTACTCAAATTACCGTTGCAAAAGGGATCTCACCTATACAAGCCCAAGATGAAATATTAGTTTTTAACTATAAAGAAAAAACTAAGAATTATACTCAAGATGAAAAAAGATCAGGCATTATTGTAGTTGATGAAAATGAAATCATTCTTACTCATATGAAAGCAAAAAATGGAAAAGAAGGAAGAGATTTAAATTTACATTTATTAAAAGTTCTTGATCCTATGCAAAATAAATTTAGTATTTCTCATACAGATGCTATAAAAATAAATGAAAAAGAAGATCGCATAGAATATATAGCGCAAAAAAAAGGATTTGTCGTTGAAGATGGAAATAAATACGATATCCAAAATGTCTTAGATTTTCAAGAATTAGATTTTAAAAAAATAGGAACTATTAAAGCTGGACTTGATAAAGAAATTATTATCAATGTTAAATTTCCTTCAGATCTCCACGATGCTATTAACTCAGGAATTAAAATAGAGTGTCAAGAGCTAAATGTTGAAGGAAATGTTGCTGCAAATACTTTTTTAAATGCAATAAAAATAAATATCAAAGGAACAACGCATAGCAAAAGCAAAATAAATGCTGAAGAAATTTATGTTAAAACACATAGAGGTTATATTGAAGCAAAAGAAGTAAATATAGATCTTTTAGAAGGTGGAAAAATTAAAGCTCAAATTGTAAAAATTAAAAAAAGTTTGGGCGGGATCATAGAAGCTGATAAAATTTATATAGATGAGCTTTTAACAAATAACACCTTTACTTTTTATCAAAATATAGTTTTAGGAAAATGCGAAGGAAATAATAATAAATTTAACGCAAAAATAAAAAGTTTAAATAAAAATTATACTGAAGAACTTTTTAATAATAAAAATCAAATTTTACAAATTGATCAAAAAATAGATATTTTAAAACAAAATATAAATTCCAATCAAGAAGAGATATATGCTTTAGAAAAAAAAGTTCTTGAGCTTAAAAATTCAAACCAACCTATCCCTTTACAATATGAAAAAATTATTAAAGACTTTCATCTTTACAATCAAGAGCTAACAAAACAACAAAATCAAAGACAAAAATTAGAAGATGAAAAAAATCAGATTTTACAAGGATTAGATCTTTTACAAAATGAACTTTTAAGAGCAAAACTCATTAATAAAAGCGGCAAATGGGGAAATATGAATGAGATTAAATATGAATTTTTACACCCAAAAGTAATGGCTTTTTACTCCATCTTAGAACACGAAGAAACAAAATCTATAGGAGTTATAAAAAAAGAAACAACTATAGAAATTGATAGGAAATTAGATTATGATGAAAAGGATATACAATGATTGTTGGTATCGAAGGAATAATTACAAAAAAAGAACCTACTTTTATCATACTTAAATGTATTAATGGGCTAAGTTATGGTGTATTTATTTCTTTATTTTGCTCAGCAAAAGTTGAGCTTGGACAAAAATATGAATTTTTAATTACTCAAATCATTAAAGAAGATTCTAATAAATTCTATGGCTTTTTAGATAAAGAAGAGCAAAAAATTTTTGAAATGCTTTTAAAAGTAAATGGCATAGGTGCTAATACAGCTATGACTATATGCTCAAGTCTTGATGTAAATTCATTTTATAAGGCTTTAAGTCTTAATGATGAAAATATTTTTAAAAAAGTACCAGGAATAGGACCAAAAAGTGCTAAACGCATACTTATAGAACTTAGCGATGCTAAAACCCATTTAGAACAAATTAGCGATGATAAATCACAAGCTTTAGCTGCTTTAATCTCTCTTGGTTTTAAACAAGATAAAATCATTAAAGTTTTATCAAATTGCACTTCAAACAACACAAGTGATTTAATTAAAGAAGCGCTTAAAAAATTAAGCTAAAGGAGAAAACAATGACTTATGTAATACTTTTTGGAGGAAATTCTTATGAGCATGAAATTAGCATTGTTAGTGCAGTAGTTCTAAAAAAAATCTTAAAAGAAACTATTTTTATATTTTGTGATTTAGAAAGAAATTTTTATCTTATTCCAAGTGAGAAAATGAACTCAAAAACTTTTTGTAAAGGCTTATACAAAAAAGAAAAACAAATTTTTCTTAAAAATGCAGGTTTTTATCAAAAAAATATTTTTAACGAAAAAAAAATAGAATTTGATTGCGTAATTAATCTTATACACGGAAAAGATGGAGAAGATGGCAAAATAGCAGCTTTATTTGATTTTTATAAGATAAATTATATAGGGGCAAGATTAGAGGCAAGTGTTTTATCATACAATAAAGAATTAACAAAACTTTATGCACAAAAAGTTGGAGTTAAAACCTTACCTTATACTATGATTAAAAGATATGATGATCAAAAACAAAATATTGAATTTCCGGTTATTTTAAAGCCAGCTAGACTTGGAAGTAGTATAGGAATAAGTGTTGCAAAAAACGAACAAGAACTTGAATACGCTAAAGATGTAGCTTTTGAATTTGATGATGAAATTTTAGTAGAATGTTTTAAAAATAATATTAAAGAATATAATCTAGCAGGCTGCATGATAGATGATGAGTTTATTTTTTCAATTATAGAAGAACCAAAAAAACAAGAATATTTAGATTTTGAACAAAAATATCTTAGTTTCTCTTCTCATGCAAAAGTTCAAGAAGCTCCTTTAGAAGAAAAACTTAAAGAAAAACTTAAAGAAAATTTTAAAAAAATTTATAATCCTCTTTTTAAAGGAGCATTAATACGTTGTGATTTTTTTATTATTGATGATGAAATTTATCTTAATGAAATTAATCCAAATCCAGGATCTTTAGCTAACTATCTTTTTGATAATTTTACAGAGCTTTTGCAAAAATTAGCACAAAATTGCAAAAATGAAAAATCACTTTCAATTGAATATAAATTTTTAAATTCTATCAACGGGCAAAAAGGTAAATTATAGGCTTTTTAAGGCAAAATATGTTAAATTTTACATAAAATTTAACATATTTTAGGATTGTTATATGCTTTCTTTTAAAAAAGATGAAATTTACACTGCCACAGAAGTTGTAAGGAATTTTAGTCCCATTATAGACAAACTCAAAAAAAGCAAATCAGGAAAAATAGTCATTTTAAAAAATAATAAATTTGAAGCTGTGATGCTCAATATAGAAGAATACGAACGCTTACAAAATGCTTTAGAACTTTTAGAAAAAATCTACACAGATCAGAAGGTTTAAAATGGCATTAACTAGTATAATATTTAAAGAAAAAAAATATGAACTCTCTTATGAATTAATTAATCAAGATAAAAAACTAAAAATTTTAATCCTTCACGGATGGGGGGCTAATAAAGAGCTTATGAAACAAGCTTTTGAAAAAAAACTTAATTCTTTTTGTCAAATTTATTTAGATTTGCCAGGTTTTGGAAAATCTAGTATAAGTGAAGCTTTAAATTCTTATGATTATGCTTCAATTGTTAAAGAATTTCTAATCCAAAAAAAACTAGATATTGATGTTTTTTTAGGGCATTCTTTTGGAGGAAAATTAAGCACTTTGCTTTGTCAAGAAAATCAAATATTAATCTTGCTTTCAAGCGCTGGTATAGTTCCTAAAAAATCATTAAAAATAAAAACAAAAATTTATATTTTTAAATGTTTAAAATTTTTAGGTCTAAACTCTTTTTATAAATTCTTTGCAAGTAAAGATGTAGCTCATATGAATAGTTTAATGTATGAAACCTTTAAAAAGGTAGTTGATGAAAATTACGAAACTATTTTTAAAGAACAAAAAGCTAAATCATTAATTTTTTGGGGTATTGATGATAAAGATACCCCATTAAAGAGTGGAGAACTTATTCATTCTTTTATAAAAAATAGCGAATTTTATCCTTTAAATGGAGATCATTTTTTCTTTTTAAAACACGCTGATTTTATTGCTCAAAAAATACAAGGAATTAAAAATGCTTAATATAATTTATTATCTTAATACTTTAATTTTTAATTTTTGTGTTGCTTTTTATCTTATTAGTGCTTTACAGTGGTATTCTTATAAAATCAAACGTATTATATTTCACTATCATAAACCTTTATGGCATTTATATTTTTTATTTTTACCCTATTTTTTATTTTTAGCTTTTCCATTTTATTCTTTATTTTATTTTCTAATTCATATTGTTATTTTATACTTTTGGAATAAAAAAATTGACAAAAAACTTGTTTTTACTCAAAAAGTTAAAATATTTTTTATGTTTGTATTTATTTTTAATACTTTATTTGCTTTATTATCTTTTCATATATCTTTTTTATTTAATCTTTTTAGCCTACCTTGCTCTTTAATTTGTTTAAAAATCTATGATTTTTTTGGAGCAAAATATTTTTATTCTAAGGCAAAGAAAAAAATTCTAAATAACAAAAATCTTACTATTATACTTATTACAGCAAGTTTTGGTAAAACAAGTATTAAAAATTTTCTTTATACTCTTTTAAAGGACGATTTCAAAGTTTATAAAACCCCAAAAAGCGTTAATACGCTTATGGGTATAATACGCGATATTAACGAAAATCTTAATGAAACATTTGATATTTATATAGCAGAAGCAGGAGCTAGAAATCAAGGAGATATAAAAGAAATTACTGAACTTTTAGAGCCTCAAATTTGCATTATAGGAGAGATTGGAAATGCTCATTTGGAGTATTTTAAAAATTTAGAAAATACAAGAAAGACAAAATTAGAAGCTCTAAGCTCCAAAAGGCTTAAAAAAGCATTTTTACATACAAGTACTAAAGAAAATGAAAATAATATTATAAGTCTTTATGATAAAAAAATCTCAAAAATTGATACCTCTTTAGAAGGGATAAAATTTGATCTTTTCTTAAACAATGAAAATCATTCTTTTAAAAGCATTATTTTAGGCTCATTTAATGCTCAAAATCTTTGTGCTTGCATACTTTGTGCTAATTTCTTAGGTCTTAATTTAGAAAAAATTAAAACACAAGTTCTTAAAATTAAATCCGTTAAACATCGCTTAGAAATACTTTCAAAAAAACCTAAATTTATCATAGATGATGGTTTTAATGGAAATTTTAAAGGAATGAGTGAAAGTTATAAACTTTGTAAAACATATAAAGGGCGTAAAATTTTAATAACACCTGGTATTGTTGAAGTAAATAAAGAAGAAAATATTAAACTTGCAAAAATTATTAATGAATGTTTTGATTTGGTTATAATTAGTGCTAAAATAAATCAAGAGATTTTTAAAGAAACTCTTACAATTTCAAGTCTTTTTTTAAAAGAAAAATCAGAACTTATCAGTATTTTAACCAAAGAAACAAAAGATGGAGATTTAATACTTTTTTCCAATGATGCACCAAGTTATTTATAAGGAGTAGATATGGAAATTTTTTATAAAAATATCAATGCATTAAGTAATATTGTTTTAAAAGAAAAGCTTCTTAAACTTAAAGAAAATACTCATTTTGAAAATGGGTTTTATATTTTACAAGGAAAAGATAATTTAGATATCAATATTCACTCTAAAATGGGGGGGGGTATATATCAAAATCCTTTAGAAGAATTAAAAGAAAAATTAGAACTTTATAATCATAAATATTATTTATACCCTGTGCTTTATTTTTATGGCTTTGGTAATGGAATTTTATATAAAATTCTTCTGCAAAATAAAAATCATCAAAAAATTGTTATTTTTGAACCTAATATTCCCTTACTTTTTGTTTTATTTAATTCTATTGATTTTTCTAAAGAACTTGCTAATTTAATCATACTTAATCCTTATGAAGAAAACTTTTTTGGCGATCTTTTACTTCTTAGTCAAGCAGAGCCGTATTTTAAATTTTTAAGAGTATATTTTTTGGATATTCATTCTAAATTTTATGCAAAAAATCATCAAGAAAATATTTTAAAAATAAACAAAAAATTTACTGAACTGATTAAAGATATATTTATGAAACAAGGAAATGATCCAGAAGATGTTTTGATTGGAATTAGACATAATCTACAACATCTTGCTCCTATGCTTACTAATTCTTCATTATTAGATCTTATAAAAGCAAGAAAAAACAAAATGCAAAATGCTATTATAGTTTCAACAGGCCCTTCTCTTATAAAACAATTACCATTGCTTAAACAATATACTTCTAAAGCCTCTATTTTTTGTGCTGATAGTTCTTATATAATTTTAGCAAATTATGGCATTAAGCCTGATTATGTTTTATCCACAGAAAGAGTTATTGAAACTTCTAAATTTTTTGATAATGATTTTAAAGAATTTGATCAAGGAATTTTATTTATACTAAGCACTCTTACACATCCACAAACCCTAAAACATATTCAAAATGCCAATAGAAAATATATCTTAACTCCAAAAGATATGTTCTTTAGAAATTTTAAATTTAAACAAATTTTAGGTCTTGGACAAGGACATAGTGTTGCACATATGTGTTATGATTTAGCTTTAATATTAAATCATAAAAATATCATTTTAATAGGACAAGATTTAGCTTACGATAAAGAAGGAAATTCTCATCCTAAAGAATACTTATATGGAGCTAATGATGAGCAAGATCCTAATGATATAAAATATGAACTTCAAACTACAGCTTATGGTGGAAAAGGTCTAGTTTATACACAAGAAATTTGGAATATTTTTAGAACCACCTTTGAAAAAAATATAGCCCAAAATCCTCATATCAAAGTATATAATTGCACTGAAGGGGGTGCTAGGATAGAAGGAAGTATAGAACAAAGTTTTAAAAGTATTTGTGCAAATTTATTAAATGATGAAAAAAATTTTAAAGAAATACCCATACCTAGTATTGCAAAGCAAAATGAATATCTATTAAAAGCTTATGCTAAAATAAAAAGTCTTATAAAACAATGTAATGATTTTATAAATTATTTTGATAAAGAATTAAAACTACTTAGCAATGATTTTTTAAATCTTAAATTAGAATATAATGAAAATTTATATAGCAAACTTATTAAAAATATCGATGAAATTAAATTAAAAATAGACGAGGTTAGAAATAATCATTCTAGTATATATATGGCTTTTTATCCTACCATTAATCAATTTGAATTTAATTTAGCAAAAATTTTTGTTCTTAATCCAAGCAATAAAGAGGAACTTTTAGCCAAAAAGAATTTATGGATAGAAGATCATTTATATTTATTTACCCTTATATTTTCTCAAATAGAAATTTTTAAAAATTTATTAGAACAAAATATTAACAATTTAAAAAATGAACTTATTGCTAGAAATCTTGAAAAAAGAATTATAAAATTTGATAAAGATTAAACCTTTTTAGGTTTAATCTTTTAATTAAAATGGCCAAATAGCTTCTATAACTTTACTTCCCCAAGGTTTTCTTGTGCTTCTATCTACTTCGCCTTCGGTTTTATAAAGAATTTTAGCATCAGCAATATAGCGACTATCTATGGTATTATCTTGACCTATATCATAAGGGCGTATAACACCGCTAAGTTGTATTATTTGTTTTTCTCCATTTATAAGTAGTTCTCTTGAACCTTCTATAAAATAATTGCCATTAGATAAAATTTTAATTACCCTTGTTGAAATAGTTGTATTGAAACTCTCATTGCGACTTTGAGAGCCTGTTCCTTGATAATTAGAAGTGCTATTGGTTTGAAAACCTATATTAGAATAAGCATTAACTTTATTAATAGCATTACCAACAACTCCAGTACTTCCGCTTAAAGCTCCTCCACCTAAATTCGCTGTATTTGTTCTAGTAGTTGCTTTATTAGCTTGTGTGCTTTGTGTTGTGCTTTCTTGTATTACAACAGTTACAAGATCATTAACATTCATAGCTTTTTTATCAGAAAATAAAGGATTATCGCCTTTTCCAAATAAAGAGCCAGGAGCACTTTCTATATTATTACTTTGCTTTGGAGCCAACTCTTCAACATATGCGGGTGGCTTCATAGAAATTTGTGGATCTACAGTAGCACTACAACCAAAAAATACAATTGGTAACATATAAATTATCTTCTTTTTCATTATCTATCCTTTGAATATGAAATTTTCTATAAAATCAATTTATAAAAAATACTTCCTTTGATCAAATTAGAAGCAAATAAAGTTCCAAAATAATTTTTCATTTTTAAATTAAGTATTAAGTTAATATTTGTTTAAATTAAGCTATTATTTTTAAAAGCATAGGAGAAAAATATGAATGGAATTTATATTATTAGATCAAACAACAAAGAACTAAATTCTAAAATTCTTACAAAAGTGTTAGAAAAATACTCTAATAAAAAAATAGGACTTTTTTATCCTGTTATCAATGAAAATGAAATAAACGACATACAAATTTTAATGCAAAAATTCAATATACAACAAGAATTAAATCGCACTTATGTTTTTAAATCATCAGAAGCTATAAAGCAATTTAATGATGATGAATTTATTTTCTTTAATACTATTTTAGATAAATATGAAACATTAAAAAATAAATATGACATAGTTTTTGCAATAGCTTTTAATGAATTTGACATTTTAGATACTTTAGATTTAAATATAAATTTAGCTAAAAATCTTAATACTCCTATTGCAGTGATTACACAAAATAATATACTTGCAAAAAAATATTTAGATCAAGCATTAAAAAATAAAAATTATGCACTTATAAGTGAAAATTCTACTTTAAATGAACTTGATACTTTAAAAGATTATGATTTTTTAACCCCTTATCGTTTTAAATATGAATTAATTAAAAAAAATATTAAAAATAAAAAAACTATTGTTTTACCAGAAAGTGATGATAAAAGAATTTTACAAGCGTGTGAAATTTTAATAAAAAATGATTTAGCTAATATTATTTTATTAGGTGATGAAGAGCAAATTAAAAAAGAGGCTAATTTTGATACTAGCAAAATTCAAATTCTAAATCCTAAAAATTCTATTTTTAATGAAGAATTTGCCACTATGCTTTATGAAGCAAGAAAAGCTAAAGGTATGAGCTTAGAAGAGGCTAAAGAATTAATCAAAGATAGGACTTATTTTGGCACTTTACTTGTTCATAGCCAAAAGGCTGATGCAATGGTAAGTGGAGCTTCTACAACCACAGCTGAAACTATACGCCCTGCTTTGCAAATCATTAAAACAAAAGAAGGAATTACTTCAGTTTCTGGCATATTTTTTATGGGGCTTAAAGATGAAGTTTTAGCTTTTGCAGATTGCGCTGTAAATCCAAATCCTACTCCTCAAGAACTAGCGCAAAGTGCTTATGTTAGTGCTTTAAGTGCTAAAGCATTTGGATTAGATCCAAAGATTGCTTTTCTTTCTTATTCAAGTGGAGATAGTGGAAAAGGAGTAAGCGTTGATTTAGTTAAAGAAGCTGTAAAAATTGCTAAAGAACAATATCCTGATTTAGCTATTGAAGGTCCTATACAATTTGATGCAGCATATGATCCTAGTACAGCAAAAAGTAAAATGCCTCATTCAAAAATAGCAGGATATGCTAATGTTTTTATCTTTCCTGACTTAAATGCTGCAAATATATGTTACAAAGCAGTTCAAAGAACTGCCAATGCTTTAGCTATAGGTCCTCTTTTACAAGGTCTTAAAAAACCAGTTAATGACTTAAGTAGAGGTTGCTTGGTTGATGATATTGTAGATACAGTAATCTTAAGTGCAGTTCAAGCACAATAACAATAAAAGGAGAAAAAATGAAAATTTTAGTATTAAATTCGGGTTCATCTTCTATCAAATTTAAACTTTTTGATAATGAAGTTGTAAAAGCTAGCGGATTGATAGAAAAAATAGGAGAAAATGGCTCAAGAGTTGAGTTAAAAAACACTTTAACGGGTGAAGAATTTGAAAAAAAGGTAAATATTAAAAATCACGAAGAAGGTTTAAAAATCACAAATGAACTTTTCAAAGAATCTGGAATTTTAACCGATCTTAGTGAGCTTGATGGTTGTGGTCATAGAATTGTTCATGGAGGAAAAGAACTTAGCGAACATTGTTTAATTGATGATAAGGTTTTAGAACAAATTGATAAAGTTAGTATTTTTGCACCTTTACATAATCCTGCAAATTTAGCAGGGATTAAAACAATGATTAAAGCTGCGCCAAATGTTAAAAATGTAGCTGTTTTTGATACAGCTTTTCATTCACAAATGCCAGAATTTGCTTCAATGTATGCCCTGCCTTATGAATATTATGAAAAATATAATATTAAAAAATATGGTTTCCATGGAACATCTCACGCTTATGTGAGTAAGAAAGCTGCTTTATTTTTAAATAAAGATTACAATAATTTCAATGCAATTAGTGCGCATCTTGGAAATGGCGCAAGTGTTTGTGCAATAGAAAATGGAAAAAGCGTAGATACTTCTATGGGCTTTACTCCTTTAGAAGGTCTTATTATGGGAACAAGATGTGGGGATATTGATGCTGCTATTTTACCTTTTATAGCACAAACTCAAAATCTTAGCATGCAAGAAATTGATACTTTAGTTAATAAAAAAAGTGGTGTTTATGGAATTTGTGGATTTAATGATTTTAGAGATATAGAAAATCAAATTGAAAAAGGTGATAAAAAAGCCAAACTCGCTCTTGATATGTTTTGCTATCGTCTTGTTAAATATATAGGCTCTTATTTAGCAGTATTGCCAAGAACAGATGCTTTAATTTTTACAGGCGGTATTGGAGAAAATGGAAATTTAGTAAGAAAACTTGTTTGTCAAAAACTTTTACATTTAGGATTTGAGCTTGATGAAAAATTAAATGATGAAAGATCAAAAAAAGAAAGAGAAATTAACAAAAGCTCTTCTAAAATTAAAATCCTTGTTGTTCCTACTGATGAAGAATTAGAAATAACAAAAATTACCCAAAAACTTATAGCTAAGTAAAACCTTTAAGGTTTTACTTAATCAATAAATCTTTTATTTAATTCGTTAAAATATTCTATACGTCTATCCCTTAAAAAAGGCCACCAACGACGCACATTTTCGCTTCTTTTTTGATCAATTTCTACAACTTTATATAATTCACTTGTATCATCAGCTCTAAAAAGTTCCTCTCCTTGAGGTCCTACTATAAAAGAATTTCCCCAAAAATTTATACCTTCTTCTACCCCACTCTTATCTTTTTCAAAACCAACACGATTGATACTAACAACATATAAACCATTTGCGATAGCGTGTCCTTTTTGAATGCCTATCCAAGCATCAAGTTGTCTTTGTTTTTCTTCTATGCTATCTTTATTAAACCAACCTATAGCTGTTGGATAAATAAGAATTTGAGCTCCTTTTAAAGCCATTAACCTTGCTGCCTCTGGATACCATTGATCCCAACAAATTAATACTCCTAATTTTCCAATACTTGTATTAATAGGCTCAAACCCTAAATCTCCTGGGGTAAAATAAAATTTCTCATAAAAACAAGGATCATCTGGAATATGCATTTTTCTATATTTTCCAGCTATACTTCCATCTTTTTCAAAAACTACGGCTGTATTATGATAAAGTCCAGCACTACGCTTTTCAAATAAAGAGGTAATTAAAACTATATTATTTTCTTTAGCTACTTTAGACCAAAATTCAAGATCTTTTTCATAGTCATTAGCTAAATCAAAAAAATCAACATTTTCGCTTTGGCAAAAATACTCACTTTGATGAAGCTCACAAAGACAAACAAGCTCAGCTCCTTCCTTGGCACTTTTTTTTATAAGCTCGCAAGTATTTTCAATGGTAGCTTGCTTATTTTGGTGAAATTTTTGCTGTATTAAAGCTATTTTCATTTGTTTCCTCCTGCTCTTGATCATCATAAGGATCAAGATGAATTTGAATATCCCATTTTTCATCATTAAAAGCTTTTCTAATACTCATTTCAATTTCATCTGAAATCTTATGCGCATTATATAAAGAAATTATAGGACAAAAAACTAGATGAACACTAAGATAATTCATATTTGGACTTTTTCGAGTTTTTAAATGATGAAAACTTATAATTTCTTTATTTTTTTTAATCAACTCTCGAATTTTTTCAACTTTATTTTCTTCTAGTGCTACATCCATCAATAAACTTATACTTTTTTTTATAATCTTAAAAGCACTAAAAGCTATATAAAAACTTGCAATTATACCAAACAGAGCATCTATAATAAAATAGCCCGTTAAAGAAATTAAAACAAGAGCTAAAAGTGTTGCAAAATTAGTTAAAAGATCACTTTTATAATGCAAACAATCACTCTCTACGATTAAACTTTTTGTTTTTTTAGCTACATAACTTAAAAAAATAACTAAACAAAGAGTTAAAATCAAAGAAAAAATCATTATAAAAATACCGATATTAATATCTTGAATTTTCTCTTGATAATAAATCTTTAAAATACTTTGATAAAAAATAAAAATGCCAATTCCAGCTATAAAACAACCTTCAATAAATCCCATAATAGCTTCAATTTTTCCATAACCAAAATTATAGTTTTCATTTGGCTTTTGAGCTGATTTACGTATGGCCAGAAAATTAAAAGCTGAAATAACAAAATCCACCATAGAGTCAATAGCACTAGAAAGGATAGCTATGGAGCCACTCATTAAACCAATAATCAATTTACATAAAGCAAGAAAAAAAGCACAAGAACTTGCAATAATAGTTGCTTTTTTTTGTAAATTCATTTTAAATTCTTAAAATAATTTTGACAAGAACAATGCAAAGAACCATTTTGTCTTAAAAATACTCTTGCATCAACTCCTATAATCTTTCTATTGGGCAATGCTTTGGCTAATCTTTTGGCAACAATTTCATCGTTTTCATCTTTATAAAAAGGCATAATTAAAGCATTATTAATGAAAACAAAATTTGCATAAGTAGCACCGAGTCTTTTTCCTTCATAAAACAAAGGCTTAGGTAAAGGAAGTTCTAAAAGATGAAATCCTGTTTTTAAAAGCTCTTCTTTCATTTTTTTTAAAGGTTCATAATGAATATCTTTTTTATCTTCACAAGTACAAAAAGCTATGGTATTTTCATCAATAAAACGTGCTAAGGTATCGATATGATGATCTGTATCATCGCCTTGTATAAATCCATTTTCAAGCCATATAATTTTTTCAAGTCCAAAAATATTTTTTAATTTTTTATCTAATTCTTGTTTATTAAGATGTGAATTTCTATTTGAATTTAAAAGACAATTTGAAGTAGTAAGCATTACACCTTTTCCATTAAAATCAATACTTCCTCCTTCTAAGATTAAATCAATTTTTTCTAATTTCTCTTTAAATTTTCTTAAAAAAAGCTCTGTATTGACTTTATTATCCAAATTACTTTGAAATTTATTACCCCAAGCATTGAAAGTAAAATCTAAAGCTTTTAGCTTATTCTCTTCTAAAATCGCAATGGGTCCATAATCTCTTATCCAAGTATCATTAGTATCACAAATAAAAAATTCAACGTTATTAAATGATAAATAAGGAATAAAATCTTCTTTAGAAGGAGCAATCAATAATACTTTTTGAAAAGGAATAATTGCTTTTATAAATTCTTTATAACTTTTAAGAATATCATTTAAATAAGGCTTCCAGTCTGTATTTTTATGAGGGAGTGCAAGAATTAAATATTCTTGCTCGCTCCATTCAGCAATAGTTTTTATCATTTTTAACCTTTTTTGATAATAAAAGGCGTATTTTACTCATTAATGGATAAAATATTATTTAAAAAAGATTTTCATTGATCCATTTTCATTACTCAAATTAAGTTTTCCATTTTCATTTAAAATTTTAAATTTCCCTTTAAAATTAGATAAAAAAGTATTTTCAAAATCCATTACTTCTTGTGGATGACAATACATTTGAGTAGAGGCTACACGATCACCTTCAACTGTAAGAATTTTTCCATCACTTTGATAAGCGCCAAAGAAACGATTACATCCTGAATAACCATAAAATTTATTATTGTCAAAACTAATATTTGGATCCTCTTCTGTATTTTTAGGAATAAAAGTTTTATCATTTACAACTATTTTTTCAATTTTTAAAATTGCATTTTGAGGCAAAATATCAAAAGACATATTATTTTCCTTTGTTGCTATATTATTTGATGCGCATCCTGCAAATAAAATTGTAGCTAAAGAAGCTATTTGAAAAATTTTTTTCATTGAATTATCCTTTAAATTTGAAATTGTTTTAATTCACTTTCGAGATTATGACATACTAATTTTAATTCGTCTACAACCTGAAGTAAAATTTTAGAAATTTCTTCATTTTTTTCACTCGCTTCAACATTTTCTTGCATTCTCATTAATAAATCTTGTATGCTTTCTTGACAAGTTTTTATTTTATTTGCACATAAGATTGCAAGATTTTTAGAATCTTGATTGCAAATTTTTACTTCATTGGCATCATTTACAAGTAAATTTGTATTTTCATGTAAAGAATGTATGCTTTGAGAATTTTTTCTTAATTCGCTAGCTATTTCTTCTATACTATCCAAAAGCTCTTTTGTAATAACTGCAACATTAGTTAAAAATTCTTCACTATGATTAGCAAGAGTTCTAATATCTTCAGCTATAACAGAAAATCCTCTTCCAAAAGCTCCTGCTCTTGCAGATTCAATTCCTGCATTTAAAGATAAAAGATTTGTTTTATCTGCAATTTCATCCATCATTTGAGTGGTTTTTTGTATATTTTTTGCTTGCAAAACCATATTTTCAACTTTTTTGGCTAAATTATTTTCATTTTCTGCTACATCAGTAACTTTTTGTGCCACTTCAAATAAAGATTTTAACATCTGTTCTAAAAGTTTATAAGATTTGTCATTTGCGGCATTTGCATCACCTGATAAGTTGGCTAACTCTGTTAAATCAGAACCGATATTTGCCCCTAGTTGAAAACTAGAGTCAATTTTTTGATGGCTTAATTTAGAATTATCATTTAAAGAAATGGCATTTGAATTTAAAAGCTTGCTTTGTTGTTCCACACTTTTAGAACTTAAATTTACACCACTTACTGTTTTATGTGTTTTTTCTATAAACTGATTGATATAATCACAAGCCTTTGCTATCTCATCTTGTCCTTTGACTTTTATTCTAGTTTTTAAATTACCACTTCCTTGAGCAAGTTCTTTAGCATGTTTTAAAAGTTCTAATATAGGATTACCAACAACTATTTTAAAAGTTATAAGCGCAACAATAAGTGTAAAAATTAAAGCCAAGCCAAATATAATAATATAAGAACGACTAGTTTTATTAATATCTTTTTCAATACTTTCTAAAGAATGATAAACATCCATAACACCTATAACACTACCTTCTTTAACATTTGCATGACAGGTAATACAGGTTTGATCAGCTATTAAAGGGCGTATTAATCTTAAATGATTGATATTATTAATTTCTTCTTTTAAGGATTTTGATTGAGGGTTTATAAACTGATCTAAGATGATTTTTTCATTTGAAATAAGAGGATTTTTCATATCAAAAAGCTCTATAGTTTCTTTAGAAGGATAAATTTTTATATTATTAATTCCTTCAATTTTTTTTGCCTCTTTAATGGCATCTTGAATTTGTTCAGGATCTCCTAAATTCATCGCCATTCTCATAGTCTGAAAAACAGAAATGCTAATACTATTTAAATTAGCTTGACTCATTTTATTTGCTGTATTCTTAAAATCCAAATTTATAATTACTTGCACAATAATAAAGCTAATTAATAAAACAAAAAACATAGAGATTGAAACTTTAAAACCCATACTTTTAAGCATTAAGCACTTCCTGAAATAAAATATTATTCAAAATTGTAATATTTTATTAATTTAAAATTAATAAAATATTAATGTAAAAAATGTCTTACCCCTGTAAAATAAAGTGCCATACCATATTCATTAGCTGCTTTTATAACCTCATCATCTCTTATGCTTCCACCTGGCTCAACTATAGCTTTAACCCCTATTTTATGAGCTTCATCTATACTATCTCTAAATGGAAAAAAAGCTTCGCTAGCTAAAACACAATCTTTTAAATCAAGTTTCATTTCTTTAGCTTTAGCAATAGCAGCTTTACTTGCATCAATTCTACTTGTCATTCCCATACCAATAGCTACCATAGCACCATTTTTTACATAAACTACATTATTTGATTTTGTCAAAGCAGCGATTTTTATAGCAATCTCTAAATCTTTCAACTCGTCTTTATTAGCTTTTCTTGTACTCATACATTTAGCATTTTTAAGTTCATTTATATCCACTTCATCACTATTTTGATAAACAAAACCCCCATTTATATGTTTAAAATCATATTTATCAAAACTACGTATTAAAAAAGGGCTTTCTTGTGTGAAAATTTTAATACGCTTTTTATCATCAAAAACAGCTAAAGCTTCTTTATCCACATTAGCAGCAATAATAACTTCTATATAAATTTCATTAATTTTTTGAGCTAAAGCAAGATCTAGTGTTCCATTTATAGCCACTACTCCTCCATAAGCACTTATACTATCACATTTTAAAGCGTGAATATAACTTTGAAGAAGATTTTCCTTTATAGCAAAACCGCAAGGATTAGCGTGTTTAACAATAGCAACTGCTGGAGCCTTATCAAAACTACTTGCTAAATTTAAAGCTGCATTAATATCTGTTAAATTATTAAAACTTGCCTCACCTTTTAAAGCTTTAAAATTCTTACTAAAAAAATGATCAAACTCATATAAAGAACCTTTTTGATGAGGATTTTCACCATATTTTGTATCAAAAACTTTTTTTCCTATTATAAATTTATAATTTCCAAAACCTTTATTAAAACGCTCATTCATATAATTAGCTATATAAGAATCATAATTTGCAGTATGCTCATAAGCTTTCATCATTAAACTACGTCTCATTATTTCATCATCTTTTTTTTCTTTTATACTTTCAATTATATTTTTATAATCTTTAACATCACAAACAATTAAAACATTTTTATAGTTTTTAGCTGCACTCCTTATCATAGTAGGACCGCCGATATCTATATTTTCAATAATCTCATCAAAATTATCTGTTTTAAGTGTTGTTTCCCTAAAAGGATATAAATTAACACAAACTAAATCTATATTATTAATACTATATTTTTTTGCTTCTTCTTGATGTTTTAAATTATCTCTTTTATATAAAATTCCTCCGTGTATTTTTGGATGTAAAGTTTTAAGACGTCCTTCAAAAAGCTCTGGACTATTAGTAAATTCGCTTACTTCAATAGCTTTAACACCCTGCTCTTTTAAAAGTTTAAAAGTTCCGCCTGTAGAAAGGATTTCAAAACCTAAATTTTCAAGTTCTTTTGAAAATTCTACTATACCTTCTTTATCACTTACGCTTATTAGAGCTCTTTTCATATTATTTCCTGTTTTTTAATATCAATTATTTTTATTTATTTAAAAATTATTATCTATTTCATTGTTCTAAATATTTTTTAATTTTTTCATAAGCTTCATTGATTTTTTGAAATTTTTGCACTCCTTTTTCTAATTCTTCTTTGGAAACATTATTAGCATTTAAAATATCAGGGTGATATTTTTTGGCTAAATTTCTATATTGTTTTTTTACTTCATTAAGAGTGGCGCTAGAATTAAGTTCTAAAACATTATAAGCTTCTTCTATGCTCATAGTTTTACTTTGGCTTTTAAGATTATTAATTTCTTGAATAAATTCTTTAAGTTCCCTATCAGAAATTCCAAAAGCTCTAGCAATCTGATTTAAAATTTCTTGTTTTTTATTGTGAAATTCTCCATCAATCAAAGCCATAAAAACAAGAACTCTTAATACGTTTAAACGCTCATTTTTTGGTAAAGGAACTTCTTTTAAAAAGTCTTTTGCCACTTCATAAGCATCATTGAGATTATTTTTATGCTCATTAAAACAACTTTTTAAAAATTCTCTCTCTCTTTCATTTTTGGCATTAGCATCTAAAATTTGAGAAATCATATCAGCTTCGCTTTGACTTACCCTGCCATCGCTTTTTGCAATTTTTGCAAGTAAAGCTATAACGTAATAATTCATTTTTTTTCTAAATTCATCAATTCTTTCTTCCATTACACCTTTTGCAAAACCTCGCATAAAACTTTTGGCACCGCGAGTTGTTGAATTTAATAAACCTTGTTTATCCCAAGTTTTATAATACCAATAAAACACCAAAACAACAAATACAATAAGAATAAAAATCATAATAACATTTCCCTAAAATTTGAAAAATAAATTTTTTTAAGATCTTTAAGTTCTAAAAAAATATCATCTAAAATAAATTTTTCTTCCTTAGTAGTTTGACCTAGTTTAAAAAATAGAATTTCCATTGAAGTTGCAAGCTCTAAAAAATCTTTTTCATTTTTAACGCCTACTATTGCTCTAGTTGGACTTTCCTCAAAAAGTAAAGCTTTATCTTGAAAAGAAGTTTTTAAATTTAAACCCACACAAGAAACAGCACACATT
This sequence comes from Campylobacter sp. 2018MI34, assembly GCF_016598975.1. NCBI lineage: Bacteria > Pseudomonadati > Campylobacterota > Epsilonproteobacteria > Campylobacterales > Campylobacteraceae > Campylobacter > Campylobacter sp. 2018MI34. Next base: position 8,846 of record NZ_JAENKS010000007.1, on the reverse strand, counting down.
TTTGCTAAAGTTATTGCTATACCACCTATACCAACACTATTTGCACATTCTAATACTTCTTGTTTACAAGCTTCTTCTAAAAATTTCCAAAGTTTTAATTCGGATTCAAAATCAAAATCTTTTAATTTTCCTTTAACTACTTTATCTTGTATTTTAGAAATTAAAGATCCTCCAAATTCTTTATAAGTCCTACCTAATAAATAAACACTTGTATTAGAATTTATAAAAGCACTTTTTAATAATTTATTTGCATCTTTTAATAAGCCTACATTTACTATAGTGGGACTTGGATAAATATTTAAATCTTTACTTTGATTATATAAAGAAACATTACCACTTACAACAGGAATATTTAAAGTCTTGCACGCTTCTTTAATGCCTTCACATCCTTTTGCAAACTGCCACATTACTTCTTCATTTTCAGGATTTCCATAATTTAAACAATCTGTAATAGCTAAAGGCTTAGCTCCGGTGCAAGCCACTTTTCTTCCTGCATTTGCTACAGCTAAAATAGCACCTTTTTTAGGATCAATATAGTTTAATCTTGAATTACATTCTATAGCTATACTAAGAGCACTATTATTTTCTTTTACCCATATAGTGCTTGCTCCTAAAGCTCCATCTGCTTTTAAAGTATTAGTTTGTACACTTGAGTCAAACTGATCATAAATATAAGACTTATCATTAATATTTTCATTTTGCAACATTTTTATAAAAATATCTTGTACATTTTCCTTAAGCTTAAACTCATAATCTTTAATTTCATCCAAATACTTAGGTTTATTTATAGGACGATTTAAAATAGGTGCTTTTTCACTCAAAGGAGCAATAGGAATTTCTCCTACTAATTTATTATGCCAAAAAAGCTCCATTTTGCCACTATTATTTACCTCTCCAATCACAACAGCATCTAAATTCCATTTTTTAAAAATCTCTAAAACTTTTTTTTCATACCCTTTTTTAGCACAAATTAACATTCTTTCTTGAGATTCACTAAGCATCAATTCATAAGGGGTCATATCTTTTTCTCTTGTTGGAACCTTATCAAGATAAAGCTTCATACCACTACCGCTCCTTCCAGCCATTTCAAAAGAACTAGAAGTAAGTCCAGCAGCTCCCATATCTTGAATTCCTATAATACAATCACTTTTAAAAAGTTCTAAGCAAGCTTCCATTAAAAGCTTTTGACAAAAAGGATCTCCAATTTGAACAGTAGGTCTTAATCTTTTATTTTCCTCATTAAAACTATCACTAGCCATCACAGCACCACCAAGACCATCTCTACCTGTTTTCGAACCAACGTAAATGATAAGATTGCCTATACCTTCAGCTTTAGCATAAAAAATATCCTCTTTTTTGCAAATTCCTAAAGCAAAAGCATTGACTAATATATTGCCGTTAAAACATTCATCAAAAGCACATTCACCACCTATAGTTGGAATTCCCATACAATTTCCATAATGAGCAATACCATTTACAACACCTTTAACAAGATATTTTTGATATTTGCCCATTTCTTTATTGTGTATATTGCCAAATTTTAAAGAATTCATTAAAGCCACAACTCGCGCACCCATTGTAAAAACATCTCTTATTATACCACCGACCCCAGTAGCAGCACCTGCAAAAGGCTCAATAAAACTTGGATGATTATGGCTTTCTATTTTAAATACAGCTGCTAAGTTATCGCCTATATCAATAACCCCTGCATTTTCTCCAGGGCCTTGTATCACATAAGAAGCTTGAGTAGGAAAACCCTGTAAATATTTTTTACTTGATTTATAAGAGCAATGCTCACTCCACATAGCACTAATAATACCAAGCTCTAAAAGATTAGGTTCTCTATTTAAAATTTTTAAAATTTCTTTATATTCATCTTGACTGATTTTATGAGCTTTTATAGTTTTTAAATCCATTTCATTCCTTAAATAATCATTTTCCTAAACAAAAATTACTAAACATTTCATCTAATATCTCATTTCTATCAAAATCTTTGCTAAATTTAGAAAGCTGATTTATAGCTTCATTAATTTCAAAAGCAAAAAGTTCCAAACTGGATTCTTTTAAAAGAAATTGAGCCCTACTAATAGCTTCACTTGCTTTTTTACAAGCTTCAATTAAACTTAAAGAACTAACCATTATCCCATCTGTATCAAAACTATCTAAATATTTTTTTAATTCTTGTTTTAAAATATTTATATTTTCTTGTGTGCTTAATTTTATAAAATTTTTTATCTCGTCATTTTTAAATTTAAGTTCTAAATCAATTTTATTAAGAATATAAAAAACTTTTTTACCACTTTGCTTTGCTAAATTTAAAATTTCTAAATCTTCTTCTTCTATCTCTTTAGAAGCATCAAAAAGTGCTAAAACAATATCTGCTTCTTGTATGCTTTTTTTACTTAATTCTATACCAATACATTCTATTTCATCATTACTTTCTCTTATGCCGGCAGTATCAATGATACGAAGCAAATGGGTTCCTAGTTTAAAGCTTTCTTCTATAGTGTCTCTTGTTGTTCCTTTAATATTTGAAACAATAGCCCTTTTATAACCTAAAAATGCATTTAAAAGCGAACTTTTACCTACATTTGGTTTTCCTATAATAGCTATTTTAAAACCTTCTATTAAACCTTTTTTACTTTGGGAAAGAACATAAATTTCATATAAAATCTTTGCATTTTCTTCGCACATTTTTTCAATTTGCAAAAGCAAATCTTGTGGCAAATCTTCTTCTGCATAATCAATAGATGTCTCAACATAAGCTAAAGTTTTTACCAAGTCTGTTCTTATTTTTTCTAAAAGATTTCCTAAATTTCCATTTAAATTTCTAGCTATAATTTTTGCAGCTAAAGCTGATTTTGACAAAATTAAATCTTGTATGCTTAGAGCTTTTATAATACTCATTTTATTATTTAAACAAGCTCTTTTGCTAAATTCTCCAGGTTCTGCTAATCGTGCTCCTAAACTTAAAAGTTCTTCAAGCACAATCTCGCTTACACTAAAGCCGCCGTGAAGTTGAAATTCAACTACATCTTCTCCGCTAAAACTAAATGGGGCTTTAAAATAAATAACAATAGCCTCATCTATAAATTCTTGATTTTTTGTGTAAAGCTTGCAAAAATGAGCATAACGCACTTTAAGCTCTTTTTTATTTGTTAGAATTAAAGCAAATTCTAAAGCTTTTGTCCCACTTATCCTAACAATACTAATAGAGCCTATACCGTGTGCTGTAGCAATAGCTACTATTGTTTCATTCATGTTTTTTAAAAAAATCACTAATAATTATAAATTTTTGATCATTATTTTGCTTAATGGCTACATACTTATCTGGAAATTGTTCTCTAAGTTTTTCTAAGGCAATTTTAATCAAAACTCCATCCAATGGCTTAGTTTGTGCTCTTCCATAATGTTTTACTTTTTCAATAATCCCGCATAAATAATTATCCATAGCTTTGCTTTGATTTTCTAAAAATTGTGCAATTTCAAGACGAATATTAAGCTTATATTTATCATTAATCCAGCTATACAAAAGATAAGAAATTGCTTTATAACGATGTGCTTCTTTTCCTATCATTAAAGCAGAATCTTCTCCATCAAGTCTAATTAAAATACAATCTTTTTCATACATGCAAAGTTCTAGAAGTTCAATTTTAAAATCAAAAGTTTTAAGAAGATTTGTAAGCTGAATTTTAATTTCTTCTAAAATACTATCTGTATTTTCTAAATCTATTTCCTCTTTATAAAAAGCATCAAAAATCTTTTCATTTTTTATTGTATAAGATGGCTTTTCTAGTTCTATTTGATATTGGTCTAATTTTTCTTTATAATGTTCTGTTTTTATAAACTCATCAATTTTTTTCAATGATTTTTCAAAATTATTATCATAATGAGATTTTTTATGAAATTTATGATCTTTAATTTTTTTTTTAATATTAGCTTCTATAATAGCATTTTTTCTTCCAAAACCTAAAAAACCATTTTTAGGATATTGTAAAATTTTATATTCAAGATTTATTACAGAACAATTTAAAGTTTGAGACGCCTTTGTTAAGGCGCTTTGCAAATCTTTTTCTTCAATTATCATTTGATACTCTCTTTTTTATTAGAGTGTTCCTTTTGAAAGATTTTATTAATGATCCATTGCTGAATTAAAGAGCAAACATTATTAACAAACCAGTAAAGAGTAAGTCCTGCTGGAAAAGTTATAAAGAAAAAGGTAAAAATTAAAGGTAAAAATTTCATAATTTTAGCTTGTATAGGATCTTGTATGCTCATAGGTGTAATTAATTGCTGCAAAAACATTGTTAAACCCATTAAAATAGGCAAAATAAAATAAGGATCCATTATAGATAAATCATGAATCCAAAATGCCCAAGGAGCCGCTTTTAATTCTATGGCATTTAAAAGAACACGATAAATTGCAAAAAAGATAGGAATTTGTAAAAGTATAGGCAAGCATCCGCTCATAGGATTGGCCCCGTGTTTTTTATAAAGTTCCATCATATGGATATTCATTTTTTGTGGATCGCCTTTATAACGTTCTCTAATTTCTTTCATTCTTGGAGCTAAATCTTTTAATTTATTCATAGAAATCATAGACTTATAAGTTAAAGGAAAAAGCACAATACGTACGATCAAAGTCATAACAACAATAGCCCAACCCCAATTGCCTATATAATTATGTAAAAAATCTAAAAATTCAAACATTGGCTTAGCAATAAAAGTAAACCAACCATACTCAACTACTGCTTCAAGCTTTGGATTAATAGATCTTAAAATTTTATGCTCTTTAGAACCTATATAAGCACCTGCTTGAAATTCGTTTTCGCTATATGCAAATATCAAAGGATTATTTTTTGAATCTTTAGTTATGGTGATATTTAAAGGCTTCTCAAAATTATAAAAAAATGTTGCATAATATCTATCAAAAGCAGAGGTCATTAAAACATTTTTAAAATTCTCATCTTGTTTTACATCTCCATCTTCAATAGTATGCAAAGTTTCTTTATCATCAAGCACTAAAGCTCCATGTACTGTATAGCTATCTACTGCTATATTAGGACGATATCCAGGAGAAATAAAATAACTAGCATTTTTGTTTAATTTTACCTCAATTTCATAATTTCCCTTAGAATAAAAAGTAATTTTTTTTGTTACTTCAATGTTGGATAATTTTTGGGTTAAATATAAAGATTTACTTTCATTTTCATCTATAAAAAGTTCTTTTTTATCAGCAGTATAAGCTACTTTAAACGCTTCTTGATTAAGAGCACTATCGCTAAATCTTATTTCTAGTGGATAAGGCGCTAATTCCTTTGATACAAGATTAATAAATTCATTATTTTTATCTTGAAATTTTTTATCTTTCAAATAAAAAGCAGTAATTCTTCCCAAAGAATCAATTTGAGCTTCAAAATGATCACTTTTAACTATAGAAATAATCGAATCTTGATTGCTAAAATTTAAATCTGAATTTATATTTTTACTTTCTATACTTGGTGCAAGATTTTCTTGAGTTTGACTTGCAATTTGATTTTGAGTTATATTCTTTTCAATGATATGATTATTTTTTGGAATAAAAAAATAATCATATATAACAAAAAATAAAAAAGATATAATTACTGCTAAAAGTATGCGTTTTTGTTCGAAAATATTATTTGAATTGTTCACTATTATTCCTTTTATATTATTTTAATAATAAAAAAACCCTTATCCTTACAAGGGATATATAAAAAACTAAGTCTTTTTTTGGCTAAAAAAATAGGCTTAAAGCAGAAATTTGTATGTTTAATTATTTTATAAATTTTAGGGTAATCTATACCGCCTTTAAAAAAAGGGTTACACTTTAAAATTCTTAAAAATGAAAAATAACAAGCGAATAAAAAATGATTTTTTTGAAATTGCCAAGATGTATATTCCGAGCAACTTGGATAATATCTGCAAACCTTTGGTTTTAAGGGGCTTATATTTTTTTGATAGAATTTTATTATTGCTAAGCAGATTCTTTTAAACATTGTATTTTTTTTAAACCCCATCTGAAATTTTTTTCCAACTCAAAAAAAGAAAAATCTTTTATTTCTGCTTTGGCAACTATTATGTATTTTCCATATTCAAGCTGATTTTTTATGCTAAAAAATAAAGCACGCAATACACGTTTAGATCTATTTCTTACTACAGCTTTCCCAACTTTCTTGCTTGCAACAAAAGCAACCTTTTTTTCTGGACTTTTAAGATAAAAAATAATAGCTCCTTTACAATGCCATTTTTTACCTTTTTTATAAATAAGCGAGAATTCTTCAGACTGATTAAGTCTTGAAAATTCTTTTATACCGCTAATCTTTTTCTCCCTTTAGCACGTCTTGCATTAATAACTTTACGACCATTTTTAGTTTTCATGCGCATACGAAAACCATGAGTTCTTTTTCTTGGAGTATTGTGTGGTTGATAAGTTCTTTTCATAGTCTATTTTCCTTAATTTTAATAAAATATGTTATAAATCAGGTATTATATTTAATCTTACTTAAAATTGCTTTTAATTAAAGCTAATTTTAATTTATTTTGATAAATTTTTACGCAAATTATCTTAAATAAGGTACTAAAATGCAAAATTTTGCAATACAAGTTTTAAAAGAACAAGAATTAGATATTTTAATAGAATTAATTAAAGAATTTGCTTTGCATGAAATTATGCAAGATGAAATAAAATGTAATAAAGAAAATTTATATCACTCTATTTTTAAAACAAAAGTAGCCAAAGCTTTTTTGTTAAAAGAAAATAATAAAACTATAGGCTATATGATTTATTTTTATACTTTTTCTTCATTTTTGGGTGCCAATGGAATTTATCTTGAAGATATTTACCTAAAAAAAGAATATAGAAATAAAGGCTATGGAAAACAAGTTTTTAAATTTTTGGCTGATATTTGTCAAAAAGAAAATTTGCAAAGATTAGAATGGCTTTGTCTAAACGATAATAAAGAAGGTATTAAATTTTATGAAAATTTATCTTCAATTCATTTAAATCAATGGAGAATATATCGTTTAAACAAAGACCAATTAAATAAATTAAGTAATAATGATTAGGGATTTACATTATCTTAAAGCTATGGGTTATAGTTTTTTAAAAGACTTTCCTTATAAAAATGAATATAATATCAGCTTTGCAAATTTAAATAATAATGTAAAACAATGCACTTTATGTCATTTTTCTAAAAATAGAAAAAATTCTTTAATGGAAAAAGTGCAAAAAAAAGTCAATTTAATGATTTTAACTTCTCATGGAGATAAAAGTGAAAATGAAAGCGGAATTTTGCTAAATTCTCACAAAGGTTCTCTACTTAAAGAATATCTTAAACTATATTTAAATTTAGAAGAAAAAGATTTTTATTTTTCCTATCTTTTTAAATGTTTTGATTATAGAAAAAATGACGATTTTTCGCTACAATCTTGCTTACCTTTTTTTTATAATGAATTAAATCTTATAAAACCTAAAATTTTATTATGTCTTGGAGAGTATGCTTTCCAAAGCTTGGGTCTAAAAGATTTTAATATTTTACGTGGTGAAATTTTTTCTTATAAAAATTTTTTTATTTTACCAAGCTTTGAGCTTGATTTTATAGAAAAAAATCCAAGCTATGAACAAAAATTTATTGAAGATCTAAAAAAACTTAAAGGATTTTTATGAAAAAAATACTTTTAATCATCTCTTTTATGTTTTGTTTTTCATATTCAAAAGAACAAAAGCTTATAGAAGGTGATTTAGTGCAAAATTTTTATCCTAAATTGAATACAAATTTTTGCGATTCTAGTTGTTTATTTGAACTTTTAGAAACAAAAATGTATCTTAGTTTTTTAAGCGAATTTACAGATAATAAAGATAAATTTTTATCAAATATTTATTCTAAACTTCTTAACTCCATTACTGACTTTGAAACAAATTTACAAAAAATTACTTCTGTAAAAATAGCTATTATTATTCCAGAAAAAACAATTAAAAGTTATTCTAATACTATAATTAATGCAAGTATTGCTTATCTTTTAAAGCAACGTGCCGAAATTAAAGTTAAAGTTTTTTTAATTGGTACAGAAGATGAAGTAAAGATTAAACAAACTTTATCACAAATTGAAAATCAAAATTATAAATATCTCATAGCAGGATTTACCTTAAAAGGCGTTAATGCTTTAAATGATTATAAAGGAAATTTAAAAATATTTATACCTACTATACATAAAAGCAATACAAATATAAACAATGAAAATATTTATTTCGGAAGTATTGATTATAGTGAACAAATTAAAAAATTACTAGAATATTCTAATTCTAACATAGCAATCTTTAGTGATAATTCTATCTTATCAAACAATTTAAATACTCAAATCTTAAGTCAAAATAATCAAGCTAGAGTTTATAAAATTGAAGGTGATAAGCTCGATTTTGAAAAACTTTTTAAATCTCAAGGAAATTTAAATGATGCTTCAATATTTTTTAATACTCCACTAATTAAAACAGCTTTAAGTAGTTCTCAACTAAGATTTTATGATATTCATCCTTTTGTTTTATTATCTACCCAAATAAACTACAATCCTGTATTTCTTAGTCTAACTCAACCTAATGACAGAAAAAATTTCATCATAGCTAATTCCATTAATAATAACGATGATAATCTGTCCTATCTCAATGAAATTTTTAATCAAAATATTGATTATAATTGGATTGCTTATGCAACAAGTGTTGGAATAGATTATTTTTATACAAAATTTTTAAATTCAAAAAGTCAAAGAATTTTTGAAGAAGAATTAGAAAATTCTCAAAGTTTTTGGAGTGATGTTAAGCAAGCAGGTAT